>NZ_JARFTS010000018.1:0-77633 GCF_029167175.1 Shewanella sp. A32 | reverse complement strand
GGGGATGGCTTATCAGCCAGTTACGCCTTTGATGCCAACACTGGCACCGGGACTATCAGTTACAGCTACACCCTGCCGGACAACACCAGCGGTGATAACACCACCGCCGACTTTGCGGTCGTGGTCACCGACAGCGATGGTGATGCCGCACCCGCAGGCACGCTGGTGATTAACATTGTCGATGACGCCCCGAGCGTTGATATTGACAGCTTTACCGTTCCCAATGAAGCCCAAGAACATACCGGAAGTTGGACTGTTGTCAGTGGTGCAGATGATTTCAGTTCAGATGTGTCACAGCTGGTCAATTCAGATCAGGGGATAAACATTAGCTTACTAACATCGTTAGGCAGCAATGTAACTCTCAGCCGAGAGGATATTTATGATGCATCTGTCTACATGGGCGAGAAGTTAACTGCCACATATGATAACAACGGTTCAAGTGAAACCTTCTTCACTTTATATATGAAGGCTGATGGGACATATTCTTTTGAGTTAGTCACACCAAATCCTGCTGTAACTGAATCTGTGGAATTTAACCAAAAAATTGGTGGTGGTAGCAGTACTGTTCTCTGGGCTAGTGACTTCTTAAGTAATATTGATACCGACATTCAATTTACTTCAGTTTCTGGGACAGTAAACTCCAGTACCCAAGGGATTGGTGTTGCAAGTAATTGGCTAGATCCAAGTGAGACCCTCACTGCGACTTTTTACGATGCAGGGCAGATTGTCCACAAAGCCGTAGATCAGGTTTCGTTGTCATTTGACTCCCAAGGTAATGGCAGCGGTACAAATCTTACAGTGCAATTGCTCGACGCCGATGGTTCAGTACTGACTTCAGTGCCAAACGTCATTGTTAGTAATGACGGAACAGTTAATATCAATGCTTCAGACTACAATCTAAGCGGTGGGTTCTACGGTATCAATATTATTAGCACCGGCGGTGATGCTGTCAGATTGTCAGGCATGTCAACTTCTGTTGATATTCTTCCAGATAATCAGACCCTTAATTTCCAAGTTGGCGCTATTGATGGTGATGGGGATACAGATACCAGTAACTTCAGTGTCACGATCGAAGGTGGTAGCACTACTACTGAAAGTGCAATTATTGTCGGTGATAACAGTTCTGATACGCAACTTAGTACTGCTAGATTTGTGATTGGCGATAGCTATGGGCAGATTACTGGTGGCGATGGCAATGATGTACTGGTAGGTGATACTGGCGGCAGTTCTATTACGACAGTTCCTGGTGCAAATTACAATATTGCACTTATCGTAGATACATCTGGCAGCATGGATGATCCGTCTGGGACCAGTGACAAGAGTCGCTTGCAACTAGCTCAGGATGCGCTGAAACAACTTGGCGCACAGCTGAGCGAGCATGATGGCACGGTAAACATCACACTGATCTCTTTCGCTAGTGGTGTAGTAAAAGAAGTTGATCTGAATAATTTCACTGCCAACGATAATAAACTCGAGCAATTAATTAACGCTATCGATGCTTTATCAGCCAGTGGCGCGACCAATTATGAAGCTGCACTAAAAGCTGCAGAATCTTGGTTTGATGGTGAAAATACTGGAAATAGTGGTGACTATATCAATATGTCATTTTTCCTAACTGACGGAAACCCAACTACTTATAGCGGGGATCACTCTAATTCTGGAGGAACAACAGACCTTGACGATATGTCACGAGCTATCATTGCCGCAGACTCACTCATTCATGGCGATGGGTATAGTGTCAGCTTAAATGCCATAGGGATAGGAAGCGGTGTTAATAGCGACTTCCTACGCTACTTCGACAATACATCCACTTTAAACACAGATTTCTCCACTACCATCGGAGGACACTGGGAAGGACGTGGAAGCCATCGCCAATGGGTCGATGACAATGTAACTGGCGATGTCGGTCAGCCACAGATCATTAATACTGCAGATCAATTACAAGCAGCATTACAGGAAGGCTTTGAACAATCCAACCCAAATTCTGTTGGTGGTGATGTAATTAGTGGTGGTAACGGCGATGACATTATCTTTGGCGACGTTATCAATACCGATGGTTTATCATGGACTGGACATGCAGCAGGAACTCATGATGGTGAGGGATTGCAGGGACTTCGCGATTACCTCAAGGAAGCATTAGGACAAGATGCTTCTGATGATGATATCCGCTTCTACATCCAGACAAATTCTTCATCATTGAACATCAACGATGATAGCCGCGGTGGCGATGACATCATACACGCCGGTAATGGTAATGACATAGTCTTTGGACAGGGAGGAAACGATACCATCTACGGCGAAGCAGGAGATGACCTGATATATGGTGGGACAGGTAACGACGTCATCGATGGAGGACAGGGTAAGGATACTATCTATGGTGGCTTAGGTGACGACACGCTGACCGGCGGCAATGGAAAAGATACTTTTGTATGGCTGGCAGGGGAAACTGGTACTGACCATGTAACAGATTTCACTTTGAATCAGGACAAGTTAGATATTAGTGACCTGTTAATCAACTGGAATGGTGACAGCAGCACATTAGATAACTATCTAAGCATAAGTGTAGTCAACGGTAGTACCGTGATTGCTATCGATGCCAACGCTGATAGCAATATCGACCAAACAATAGTATTAGATGGAACTGATGTGTCTGACTATGGCAGCACTAGCAGTGCGATGATTCAAGGACTCGTTGCCAGCGGGAATGGCCCACTGATCATAGGCACTGGTGCTACTGAAGATGCTTCTCAGCCCGTGTCATCAACTACCAGTGAAGTATTGAAAAACACCGAAACTGTTTCGCACGAGTAGTACTATTATCTATAGTCCCATCTTCGGCTTTCGAAAGATGGGACTTTAACCGATAATTATACCAACTCTCACAACTACTTAAGGGACATGTCGTTTCGTGAGCACTGCTGCATCCCCAAAAACTGAGCAATGGACGATCCCGGCGTCTTTACGCGTCACCGTTGACCCACTTTTAGACTGTCTGGTACTGATGACGGAGTACTATGGCAGTCCTTGCTCCATTGAATCATTAGTGGCAGGTTTACCTTTGTCTTCTGCCGAACTTCCACCCGAGCTGCTGCCACAAGCTGCAGCTCGAGCAGGGCTAACAGCAAAGCTTAGTCGTAAAGGTTTAGATCAAGTCAGTGCCATACAACTGCCCTGTATTTTGTTATTAAAAAACAAAAAGGCTTGTATCCTCAGAGAATTAAAAACTGAGCAACAACAAGCTGTTATTCAACTCCCTGAAACAGGTGGTGAGCAGGTACTCTCAATTGAGGAATTAGAAGCGCTGTATGTAGGTTACCTGTTTTTAATTAAACAGCAGTATCGCGGCGACTTAGGCTTCGATGTCTACCGTCATGACAACAAAACTCATTGGTTGTTGCAAACAGTAAGAGATGCCGCCCCTATATATAGGGATGCACTAGTAGCTTCATTGCTGGTCAATATATTTGCTTTAGTATCGCCACTGTTTGTCATGAACGTGTACGACAAGGTCGTCCCTAACCTTGCATTTGAATCTTTATGGGTATTGGCTGCCGGTGCAGGTATCGCATATATCTTTGACTTTATAATGCGCCAATTAAGAAGTTATTTAATTGATATTGCAGGCAAGAAAGTCGACATCATTGTTTCTTCAAGGCTGTTTTATAAAGCAATTGGATTACCGCTGGAAAAACGTTCCGCCAGCGTTGGCGGGATGGCAAGACAGTTAGGGGAATTCGACAGCATCAGGGATTTTCTGACATCAGCCACCATCACCACCTTGGTTGATTTGCCATTTGCCTTGTTATTTATGTTAATCATTTTCTTGGTTGCCGGAGATCTCGCGATTATTCCGGTGATTGCCAGTGTGATTATTATTTCTTTTACACTGATCATCCAACCACGGCTGAAAAAAGCTATAGAAGAAAGTAACAAATTTTCCAGCCTCAAACATGGCCACCTAATCGAAAGTCTAGCCGCGTTGGAGTCAATCAAAGCCTATGGTGCTGAAGGTCTAGTGCAAAAGTCATGGCAACAGATGATTGGCCATACTGCTAACTGGCAGTTAAAAACCAAGAAACTTTCTAATGCCGTATCACATGTAGCATCGTTAACTGTACAACTGACCACTATTTTTGTGGTGATCCTTGGCGTTTATCGCGTAGCCGATAATGTTATCTCCATGGGCGGGATCATCGCTGCCGTGATGCTATCCAGCCGTGCTGTTGCCCCGATGGCGCAACTGGCAGGATTGATGACACGGGCGAATCAGATGATCAGCGCGCTCAGACAGCTTGATGGCATCATGCTGCAAGAAGACGAATTTGAAAATAAAGGGCATCTGGTCAGTAAACAAAGATTGATAGGCAAAATTGAAGCTGACCATATTACCTTCAACTATCCAACCTCAGAAAAACAAGTATTGAGTCCACTGTCATTCAGAATTCAGCCAGGAGAAAAGATTGCCATTATTGGTAGAAATGGCAGTGGTAAAAGCACCTTGGCGAAACTGCTTATTGGCTTATTTCAGCCTTCATCTGGCAGCCTACGTTATGACGGCGTTGATGCGGGACAAATTCACCCCAGTGATTTGCGGCGTAACTTTGGATATCTACCTCAGGATGTGACACTGTTTCATGGCACTATCCGCGACAATATTTTATTTGGTACCCGTCAGGTATCAGAACATCAGTTGATGCGAGCAGTACAACTCTCCGGGGTTGCGTTATTTACTGCAATGGAGTCTGAAGGTTTAGATACTCAGGTGGGAGAAAAAGGCGAAAACCTCTCCAGGGGCCAACGTCAAACAGTTGCACTAGCGCGCGCCATTCTCAACGATCCTCCTATCTTACTGATGGATGAGCCTACAGCCAGTCTTGATGCCAGAGCTGAAAAACAGTTTATGCGCTCGATGGCACACGTCAGCAAAGAACGGGCACTTATCATTATCACCCATAAGATGGATCTGTTGAAACTAGTCGATCGGATTATCGTTTTGGATCGCGGTCATATTCTTGCTGATGGTCCAAAAGATAAAGTGCTAGACCTACTCAATCGCGGCCTGATGACAGGAGGCAATCATGAGTAAGTTTCTCACGACGCAGGATTTGGAGATGGTTGATGATGTCTACGGTGCCATGCTCACCGAAGCACCATCAAGTCACAAACTGATCATCTGGGCTATTGCCGCCATGATGCTATGTTTCTTGGTATGGTCCAGTTTGGCGACACTGGACCGGGTTACTCGGGGTTCAGGAAAAGTTATCCCATCATCACAAGTGCAGGTTATTCAAAGCCTTGATGGGGGGATTCTACAAGAGCTGTATGTACAAGAAGGCATGCTGGTAAAAAAAGGCCAACCCTTGGTACGTATTGACGATACTCGGTTCCGTGCAGATGCAGCGCAGCAGCAACAAGAAGTGTATGCGCTTCGTGCTGATATAGTGCGTTTAACCGCAGAGCTAAACAGTATTTTTATCTCCGATGTCGCCCAGGATTGGCGCGAACAGGTGAAGATCATTAAAAAGCCCCCGGTATTTTCAGACGACCTACAAAGTAAAGACAGCGAACTGGTAAAACGCCAGCTAGATGAATACAACGGTCGATTAGATAACCTAAACAACCAAGTCGAAATCCTTGCGCGTCAAATTCAGCAACGGCAACAGGAAAATGAAGAACTAGCATCTAAAATCAATACATTGAATACCAGCTTTCAACTGGTGACTCGAGAGCTAGAACTTACCAAACCGTTAGCGGCCAAAGGTGTAGTTCCAGAAGTTGAATTGCTAAAGCTAGAACGCAACGTTAATGATATTAAGGGAGAGCTCGCTAGTTCTCGGGTCAATAGACCCAAGGTGAAAGCGGCAATGGACGAAGCCATTCTGAAACGGCGTGAGGCCGTCTTACAATACGCCGCTGATGCGCGCGCCCAATTGAATGACACTCAGGCCAAGTGGGCACGGATGACAGAGGCACAAGTCGGCGCACAGGATAAGGTTAATAAGGCAGTGCTGGTTTCTCCTGTAAATGGGACAGTTAAATCAATCGATATCAATACACTAGGTGGCGTTGTGCAGCCTGGAGTAAATATCATGGAAATTGTTCCATCAGAGGATCAACTGCTGATCGAAACCAAGATTCTGCCTAAAGATATCGCATTCCTTCATCCAGGGTTACCCGCCATGGTGAAAGTCACCGCTTATGACTTTACGCGCTATGGGGGCCTGAAAGGCACTGTGGAACAGATCAGTGCCGATACTTCACAGGATGAAGAAGGTAACAGTTTTTATTTAGTTAAGGTTCGAACCGAGCAGTCAAGCCTGACTAAAGAAGATGGCACAAAGATGCCAATTATCCCCGGGATGCTAACTTCTGTTGATGTGATTACCGGGAAAAGGACAGTCCTTGAGTACATACTTAATCCCATACTGAGAGCCAAAGAAACGGCGTTAAGGGAACGCTAGGCTTGAAGAAATAAAAACCTTGGAGGGGTTTACCATGAACATCAAATTGAATCGGCAGGTAAGGCGCAGCGCCCTCGCGTTGGCGATTACTGCGCTGATGCTCCCTAGTGCCGGGTTCGGTCAGACCCTGGAACAAGCGGTCGCCAGGACTCTGGACTCTAATCCGGATATCAGAATCATTTTCAATAGATTTAAGGCTAAAGAAGAAGCTGTCAGTCAGGCTTATTCCGGCTACATGCCTTCAGTAGATGTCACTGCGGGTTATGGCTACGAAAAGACTGACTCGCCGACAACCCGACGAAAGCTTGCCGGAACATCTGACGACGAAGTCGAACTGAAACGTGGTGAGTTTGGAGTCAGTATTCAACAGATGCTGTTTGACGGGTTCTACACCAGCAGCGAAGTTAATCGTACGCGTTACGAGGCAAGTGCTGAACAATGGAATCTGATGGCAACCGCCGAAGATAAAGCGCTGGATGTAGCTAAGGTTTACCTCAACTACATCAAAACCCAAGAAGTTCTGACGCTGGCAGAAAAAAATCTGAAAAGTCATCAGGACATCTATGATCAAATCAAACAGCGTACAGATTCAGGTCTGGGATCCACTGCTGATTTATCGCAGATCACTGGTCGTCTGGCGAGAGCCAACTCTAACGTGATGTCCGCGCGCAACAATTTCCTCGATGCCAAAAGCCAGTTTTATCGGGTGACACACCAAGAGCCAGATAATCTGATCATCCCCGTACCAGATGCGGATATGCTACCTAAAGACGCCGCTGATGGCGTCAAGATGGCGGAAACGAAACATCCGGTGCTCAAATCTGCCAGCCATGATATTCAAGCGGCAGAATATGAGCGTTCAACCGCGCAGTCTACCTATTATCCGAAATTCTCTTTAGAAGTTTCTGGTAATTGGAACAACAACCTAGACGGTGAAGATGGTACCAACAGTTACCTCGTCGAAGGGGTTGGTGGCTATTACAACGACGTCCAAGCAATGGTCCGGATGCGATATAACCTGTTCGCGGGTGGTAAAGATGTCTCCCGTGAAAGAGAAACCGCTTATAAGCTGGGTGAAGCGAAAGAAATTCTCGAACGCGCCCATCGTGAAGTGGTTGAAGGAGTCAATCTCGCGTGGAATGCCTACGAGTTTTTGGAACCGCAAAAACAATATATTCGCGAACATGTTATTGCCGCTAAACAAACTCAGGTTGCCTATGCTCAACAGTTCAATCTTGGTCAACGCACCTTATTGGACTTACTGGATACTGAAAACGAACTGTTTGAAGCTCGTAAAGATTATCTGGGGGCAGAGTTCGATGAGATTGTTGCAAAATATCGTATTCTCAATGCCACAGGCCAACTGCTCGACTCATTACGTGTAACCAGGCCGGATGTCTGGAAAGGCGAGCGTGAATATGAAGGAGGGGTCAAATAATGAAACTGTTACTGACTTTTATGAGCTTACTGCTACTGGCAGGATGCTCCATGCGGGATACAGTATCGATGGATACCCCTACAAAGCAGGTTTACGACCTAAATGATCATGACCGCGATGGCGTCATCGTCGCACGTGAAAAATGTTTGGGAACGGTAGAGGGTGCCAATGTCGATAACTATGGTTGTGGCACAGTGAAGCCAATCCATGAACGTTCTGAGTTAAAAGTACTTTTTGCTAATGACTCGTTCTACATCGATCCGCAATACTACAGCCAGATCCAAACCATCGCAGACTTTATGAAACAGTACCCGCATACTAAGGTGACTATTGAAGGACACTGCAGTAAAACCGGTACGTATGATCATAACCTGGAATTGTCACAGAACCGCGCAACAGCTGTCGTGAAGGTATTACACGAGCAATTTGGCATTGCTGATGACCGATTGACAGCAATCGGTTACAGTTATGACCGTCCCGTGGATACCAGTGGCACGGCATTGGCGCAAAAACGCAATCGTCGAGTCATCGCTGAAGTGAATGGTGAAGACACGATGGCAGATATGAAGTGGACAATTTATTCTGTCGACAAAGAAGTCAAATAGGAAATTAATCTCTCATTATGGTGTGTGGCAGGCTGTTGACATACAAGTGCGTTAAGAACGTCTGCCACTGCACCTTGTTGGCTTCGGTGCTTGCTGTTTCGCTGTTGTATGCCGATGCCGACCTGAATGAAGCTTCTGTTGTCTCCTCTCTTGAGCAAACCTATGGACCACGAGCAGGACTGCGCGCCAAGGCTTGGTTCAATATTGTGCGAGATGCCCAGGACCAGACAACAACAGAAAAGATTACAACCGTTAATAACTTCTTCAACCTGTTCAATTTTGTAGACGATATAAAGTTATGGGGGGTAAGTAATTACTGGGCAACGCCGCTGGAGTTTATTGGCGCCAATGGCGGAGACTGTGAAGATTTCTCTATTGCCAAGTATTTTACGCTACTACAGTTAGGAGTCCCGGACGACAAGATGCGCATCACGATGGTTAAAGCAACCAGTGTTAATCAGTATCACATGGTATTGGCCTATTATGAGACACCAGGTTCAATACCGCTGATCCTCGACAATCTGGATCCGCAGATTAAACCCGCCACCCAACGACCCGATCTTATTCCTGTCTACAGTTTTAACGGTAAACAGTTGTGGCTCAACAAAGAAAAAGGCCGCGGGGTACTCGCAGGCTCGGCCACACGATTGGAAAAGTGGAACGATTTAAAATACAGATTAGGGGCTGATCGCATGCGCAAGCCCAAATTGGTGATGGAGTAACCGCGGCAATGACCTTGTTTAGACAGATTTATTCCTTACTGTTTGGGCTGTTCCTGTTAGTAGTGGCCAGCCTCGGATATGTACAGTTCAATGAAACTCGCAACTTCCTGGCATCACAAATGGAGTCTGATCTGAATAACGTCAGTCACTCTCTTGGCTTGATGTTAGTGCCCGCCCTGGAAGCGGGCGATATGGCCACCGTAGAAACTATGGTGAATGTGATCTTTGAAGGTGGCTATTACCGTAAGGTGACATTGACCTGGCTGGTTGATGGTAAACAACAAACTTGGAACAATGACATTCGTATTGATGATGTTCCACAATGGTTCATTAATCTGGATCTGTTTCCCACTATCGAAAAAGAAACCACCATTACCAGCGGTTGGATCCAGTTAGCGAAATTAAAAATCACCGCACATCCCGGATTTGGTTATCACGAACTGTGGCGCATTATGAGTAATACCATCATCGTGTTCTCCATCCTGTTCCTGATCGCAATATTCTCAGCCAGACTGGGCCTCACATGGATACTTAAGCCGTTACATGAGATTGCAGAGCATGCCAAAAGTATTGCCAAGCGCGAGTTTGGCCCTGACATGCCGTTGCCAAAGACGCTAGAGTTACGGGATGTTGTCACCGCATATAACAGTATGTCAGCGCAACTCAAACAGATATTCAATTCACTTGATGAAGAAGTGACGGCACTCCGCAAGAAAAACCTGGTAGATCAGGTGTCGGATCTACCTAACCGTCAATACATGATGGCACGCCTGAACAGTTGGCTCAGCGAACCCGGTAGCGGTGCGATTATATTGGTGCGCTTAGATTGGCTGGAACAGGTCCACAGCAAATATGGTTATCAGGTACGCGATGCCACCATCAAACTGCTGGCCTCAAAACTACAAGAGTCATTTACCGAATTTGATTCTGTTATCGCCCGTATTGCCGCCTACGAATTCGCGTTTTTGGTCACGAACGCCGAACGGGAACAACTGAGCAAATATTTGCAGACACTCATACGCACCATCAATCAGGAGATGATTAAGGCAGACTGCAAGCCGAATGAAGATTACGCCATCGGTATTGCCGAACGAATGGAGCACTGCACCACGTCAGATCTGCTGGCACAAGCGGACAATGCACTACAGAAAGCAGTGCAGGCTGGCAAGATTTACCATTGGTTCGAATCCGGCGAGCAACAACTGTTTACCCGTGAACAGTGGCGCGAAAAGCTGTCATATGCGATTAATCAAAAGCAGTTCCTGTTTCGCTGGCAACCGGTACAACATTATGACCAGAGCGGTATCATCCACCACGAGCTGTTTTGTCAGTTACAACTGGGCGACAAGCTGATACACGCTGGGCAGTTTATGCCTTACATTGAGCTGCTATCGCTGGGAAGTATGCTGGACCGCTGTTTGATAGAAAAGATCATCGAAGAAAAGCTGTTGGATAAGAGCCCGCAAATTATCGCTGTTAACCTGACACATCAAAGCATTGGAGATCAACAATTCCACGAATGGTTGAACCAATACCTGCGTGAAACTGCACACCATGGTCGTCTGGCATTTGAAATTCAAGAAGCCAGTATTTACAGCGATGGCAAAGCCAGTGAAGCATTGTGCAGCGTGATCCGTGATAATGGTGCAACGTTCGGTATCGACCACTTTGGCCGCCAATTTGGCTCAATGACCTATCTACAAACATTGCGCCCAAGTTATGTGAAACTGGATCAGGCGTTCGCACAATTTGATGATAACCAACATAATGCCGAGCTCTGTCGTGCACTGGTAAACGTTGCCAGAGGGCTGGACATAGACGTTATCGCTACTGGTATCCAGCAAGATACGCAGTTACAGCGTTTCGAACTCCTTAAGATCCAAGGTTATCAAGGCTATATCGCACCACCGGTCAATATTGATTAACCTTTGCGATGAAAAGAAAAAGCCCCTGCACTGCAGGGGCTTTTTGATATTGGTCGGTGATAGAGGATTCGAACCTCTGACCCTCTGGTCCCAAACCAGATGCGCTACCGGACTGCGCTAATCACCGTAAAACTGTGCTGCTTTCACATCTATCGCAAAAGCAGTAATAAATTGGTCGGTGATAGAGGATTCGAACCTCTGACCCTCTGGTCCCAAACCAGATGCGCTACCGGACTGCGCTAATCACCGAAATTGTACACGTTAATGCTACCTATTTTCTTCCTTGAAGCGTCAGGGATACCGGTTCAGATGATTTCTGAACGCTGGCATTATCCTTTGGGACTCAATACAAGAAAGGAAATGGGGTGGCTGATGGGGCTCGAACCCACGACAACCGGAATCACAATCCGGGACTCTACCAACTGAGCTACAGCCACCACTGCTTACTCTGACTCGATGTGCTCATTAAGCTGGTGCGCCCAGAAGGATTTGAACCCTCGGCCTCACCCTCCGGAGGGGTGCGCTCTATCCAGCTGAGCTATGGGCGCCCACCGTGTCAGCGCCGCATATAGTAGGGGTTATTAGAGTATGAGTCTACCTTTGTTTTGTATTTTTTCTCCTGAGTGTTCAACTTTTAGCTTTATAAACCAGACGGGTAACCAAAGCACCTCTGACGTTTGCCAAAAATTTGACTTGGAGTACATTTAAAATCGTGCTATTTGTAAGCAATAGTTAACTTAATTACATAATTATTTTACAACTCTTATTTAACCTATTTCCCTGATTTGGCAAAGAGCATGTTGAAGGACACTCTACAATTAATGAATTCTGACGTGTCGTTGCTTGAAAAACGTGTTTCCAGGCTGAGACGCCTGGCGGTCAAGTTTAAACGTGTAGAATCAGCACAAAATACACTACTGGAAATCTCCAACATCGCCAATGCGGTGAGCAGTATGGAAGATTTCTATCAAGGGATACATCATCATCTCAAAAAACTCATTCCTGCTGATAACTTCTATATTGCGCTGAAAAACCAGGACCAGTGGGAATTGCCATTTTTTTTGGATGAAAAAGATGTTCATCCCACCGAGCTTTATCCGGATAAAAACCTGTCTGATATGTTGAAGCGTGGACTCACCGGCTACGTTTTGCGCACACAACGGCCATTGTTATGTGATGAAGCGACTGCTGACCGACTGGAGGCTGAGGGCGAGATCGACAATCTTGGTTCTCCTTGTCATCAATGGCTGGGTGTTCCGATTATGCACAATGGGATAGCCATCGGCGCATTAGTGGTTCAAAGCTATAAAGCTGAAGTTTCCTACGGTGATACTGAAGTTGAGTTGATGGTATTCATTTGCCATCACATTGCCGGAGTGCTCGAGCGTTTACGACACCATGAACAACTCGAAACCGCAATTCAGCAGCGTACGCAGGAGTTGAGTCAGGCATACGACAAGCTGAAACAGGAAGTCTATGAACGACGTCGTGCTGAACGACTGCAACGGTCATTATTTGAAATAGCAGATCTGGCGACATCCAACCTCGATATGCATGACTTTTATGTGGAGCTGCACCTCATTATCAGTCATTTGCTACCTGCCAATAACTGTTATATTGCCCTGTTAGACGAATCAGCCACCACGCTGTCATTCCCATTTTATGTTTCGCAATTGAGCCGAGCCGCGCCTACTCCTCGACCAATGAAAGATGGACTAGTTGAATACCTGCTGCGGCACCGCAAACCCGCATTACTGTCACAAAAGGATATTCGACATCTCATCAACCTAGGGGAGATATACAGCAAAGCACCGGATTTGAATCACACCCAAACCATGCAGCAATGGATTGGTGTACCACTATTGATTCAAGGTGAGGCAGTAGGCGCGCTTGCCGTGTACAGTTTCAGTATGGATCAGAAGTATCAGTTCAAAGATCTGGAACTGCTGACTTTCGTGTCACAGCATATCGCAACAGCAATTGAGCGCAAACTCGCGACAGAGACGCTTAAACGCTCCAATGAAGAATTAGAAGATATGGTGCAAGCACGCACCACGGAGCTGGCACAAGCGAATGTGGAGCTGCAAAAGGAGATCTCTCAGCGACGTCACATCGAACAAAAGCTGATCCATGATGCCAAGCACGATAGTCTTACCGGTCTGCCAAACCGTCAGATGTTTATGGAACGGTTGAATGATACGTTTGCACAAAACCGCTTTTATAAGTTTGCCTTACTGTTCATCGACCTCGATCGTTTCAAAATGATCAATGACACGCTGGGGCATATGGAAGGTGACCATTTTCTGATAGAAACGGCCAAACGCCTCAATACGTGTATTCGCGATCATGACCTGCTGGCGCGCCTGGGTGGCGATGAATTTGTGATCCTGCTGGATAACCTGTACGACACCAACGACGCCAAAGAGGTAGCCGAAAGAATACTCTGCGAGCTGTCGCGCCCATTCGAGTTGGCAGGTCAACGCTTTAATTCCGGCGCCAGTATTGGTATATCACTGTGTGATAATCCACAGCAGACATCCAGTGAATCGTTATTACGCGATGCTGACACTGCCATGTATATGGCCAAAACTCGTGGTAAAGGATGTTACGTTGTCTTTGATGAGAAATCCCATCAACAACTCATGCATGACCTGACACTTGAAAATGACTTACGCCAGGCATTTGAAACCCAGCAGTTGCGCCTACTTTATATTCCGGTGCGAGACGCTAACAGTGGCAAAGCCATTGCCATTGATGCCAAGCCATACTGGCAGCATCCTCAGCACGGCTTACTCAATTACCGCCAGGTGGTGCAACTGGCGGAACAAGCCAACCTGCTGCTTGAACTCGATCGCTATGTGATTGAACTGCTGAATGACGAACTAGATTCACTGCCGATAGCTGAAGAGGTTAAAGTTCATCTCACCCTTAGCAGTCAACATTTAGCCTATAAACACGCCTTGAGAAATCTGGTGTTGTGTCTGGATAATTGTCGTTTTTCACTCGATAAACTGTGCTTATTTTTCAATGAAATCGCGTTAGCTCGAGACCACGATAACCATGCGGATGGATTTGAAACATTGAAAGATTTAGGTGTCGACATCGGCATCGCTGACTATGGTAGTGGTTACAGTTCGATGCTGACATTATCGTTTTTGCCGATCAGTTGCTTGAAGCTTGAATCAGAATTAACCTCTGGCATTCAAAGCAAACGACATCGACAACTATTGACTGCCATCCGCCGCAGTGCGGAATCATTACAGCTGCAGCTGATTGCCGATGGTGTAAATTCTGAGGAACAACAACAGTGTTTACAGAAGTTGGGCATCACGACAATGCAATCTTCAGTAGAAAATTTGACTGAAGATTCGCACGCAAAAGCCGCGTTAGCCTGATCATTTGTTCAGCATTGCCCGCAATCCCGCAATATTACTTTTCCCAGTTTGCATCCGCTGTTCTTCACTCTGCAGTGGTTTACGGTTTTCCCACTGCACATCATCTTCCGGTAACTCTTTTAGGAAACGACTGGGTTCACTGCGAATAGTTTCACCGAACTGACGCCGTTCACGGCACATAACAAACCACAATTCCCGTTGCGCACGGGTGATCCCCACATAGGCAAGACGCCGTTCCTCTTCAATATTGTCTTCATCAATACTGGTCTGATGCGGCAATAATCCCTCTTCCATCCCCACCATAAACACGTAAGGGAATTCCAGTCCCTTAGAAGCATGCAACGTCATCAGTTGGACCTGATCGCCCGCTTCATCTTCATTATTGCGCTCCATCATGTCGCGCAATGTCAGACGCGTGACGACCTCAGGTAACGTCATAGGTGCATCAAGATCGTCCCCCGAGAGCATCTCAGTGACCCAACGATATAATTCCGAGATATTTTTCATACGCATCTCGGCCGCTTTGGCACTGGGGCTGGTTTCGTACAGATAATCCTCATAATGAATGTTATGGATCAGCTGCTTAATCGCATCAACACCCTCGCCTCGTTTAGCGATTTCCCCGGTATCCACAATAAAACGACCGAACTGAAATAAGCTCTCAATCGCTGAGTGTCCCAGATGATGCTGCAACTCCGCCTCAAAAATTGCGGCAAATAGCGAGATATGTTTGCTGTTGGCGAAGTTGCCGAGTTTCTCTAACGTAGCGGGGCCAATACCTCGTTTGGGCAGATTAATGATGCGTAACAGCGCATTATCATCATCGGGATTTACCACCAACCGCAGGTAGGCCATGATGTCCTTAATCTCGGCGCGGGCAAAAAACGACGTTCCACCACTGAGACGATAAGGAATACGGTTGGTCATCAGGGCCCGTTCCAGCAGTCTTGACTGATGATTACCGCGATAGAGCACCGCATATTCGCCGTAGTTAGTACGGTTCATAAATTTATGCCGAATGATCTCAGCGACAACCCGCTCGGCCTCTTGCTCTTCGTTGGCAGCCAGCAGTACCCGCAACGGCTCACCATGAGGTAATTCACTGAACAGCGCTTTGTCGTACACATGCGGGTTATTGGCAATCAGGATGTTGGCGGCATGCAAAATACGCTGACTGGAACGATAGTTCTGTTCCAGTTTGATCAGTTTCAGTTCGGGAAAGTCCTTGCCCAGCAGCACCAGATTCTGGGGTTTGGCACCGCGCCATGAATAAATTGACTGGTCGTCATCACCAACTACGGTAAAACGTGCGCGTTCGCCCACTAATAGTTTCACCAACTCATATTGGCTGGTATTGGTGTCTTGGTATTCATCCACCAGCAGATATTGAATCCGCTTCTGCCAGCGACGGCGAACTTCTTCATTGTGCCGCAGCAGCAATGAAGGCAGCAGGATAAGGTCGTCAAAATCCAGCGCATTATAGGCTTTCATGTGCTGGGCGTAGCGCTGGTATAACAGAGCAAACAGTTGGTCTCGCTCAGTTCTGGCAGCTTTACGTGCATGGTCAGGGATCACCAGCCCCCCCTTCCAGTTGGAAATAGCCGACGCCAGTAATCGCAGCAAATCTTTATCTTCCTGCAGTTCATTGACTGTCAGTTCTTTCAGCAGCGCCAGCGTATCCTGATCATCAAACAGCGAAAAACCCGCTTTCAACCCCAGCGCTTTGTGCTCACGCTTGATAATTTCCAATCCCAGGGTATGAAAAGTGGAGATCCACAAACCACGAGTTTCCTTACGGCCAATCGAATGGGCGATACGTTCCTTCATTTCGCGCGCCGCTTTGTTGGTAAACGTTACCGCGGCGATATGCCGCGGTTGATAACCACACTCCTGCACCAGATAAGCAATCTTATTGACGATTACACGCGTCTTACCGCTACCAGCACCTGCCAGCACCAAGCACGGACCGGAAATGTAGCGAACAGCGTCATTCTGGGCGGGATTGAGTTTCATTTTTTTCCAACAATCGACAATAGCAACGGCGTCAAATCATAACAGAAGCGTGCCTTCAGGTGTCAGCAGTAGCGGGTTTTCATATTCGTTGCGCTAATTTTTGCATCAAAAGCCAGTTTCTTTAAAGGCATAATAGTTCATCAGCCACTGCAACTACGATGGATAAAGAGCAGGCACAATCTATTGTGATCATGTCTGTCAGTGGAAGATAGGTGCACTGTAGCGGTCACAAACCTGACTTATTATTTGGTTTACGATCAAACTCACAGGAACTGCAGAATTGACCTCGACCAAGGCATGGCTGCACCTTGGGGATTAGCACTGACTGGGTTACAATTCAGTTATCAGCATTTTTAATTGGAAGCCAAGATGATTAACGCCCAAAAAATCGAAGATCTGGCACGACAACTGAGTGACAACTTGCCGTCTGGAGTTAAGCAGTTTGCCGGTGAATTTGAAGAGCGCAGCAAACGTATTCTGCAGCAACAATTGTTGAAGTTGGATATGGTTTCTCGTGAAGAGTTTGACGTGCAGCAACATGTACTGCTGAAAACTCGGGAAAAACTCGAGGCGCTGCAGGCGCAAGTCGATGCCCTTGAAGCCAAACTGCGTGAGCAGGATTGAAAGTATTTAGCTGAAAAATGCGACTTTCCAAGCCTGTATTACAGAAAACATAAAGACAGCAAAAGCTGTCTTTATGTTTGAGTATCGCGCTGAATTAGCTCAACACTTCTTCCAACGCACGCAAGCATAACGCCACGTTTTCGCGCCGAGCCCCATATCCCATCAGACCAATGCGCCAGGCTTTACCCGCCAACGCGCCGAGTCCGGCGCCAATTTCCAGGTTGTAGTTTTCCAGCAGTTGCTTACGCACAGCGGCATCATCTACACCTTGGGGAATATATACCGCATTTAACTGTGGCAAACGTGAAGCTTCGGCCACCACAAAGTTGATATTCAACTTTTCCAGCCCGGCTTTAAGCAACAGGTGCATATCGTGATGCCGTTGCCAGGCATGCTCCAGCCCTTCGCTTGCCAGCTTGCGGAATGATTCATGCAGCGCATATAAAGCATTTACTGGCGCAGTATGATGGTAGCTACGCTTATTACCACCGCTCCAATAGCCCATCACCAACGACTGATCGAGGAACCAGCTCTGCACCGGAGTTTTGCGGGCTTTAAGCTTTTCGACTGCCGCATCAGAGAATGATACCGGCGACAATCCAGGCACGCAGGAAAGGCACTTCTGACTCCCAGAATAGATGGCATCAATGCCCCATTCGTCGACTTTTACTTCAACACCACCAAGTGACGTCACCGCATCGACGATTGATAGACAACCGTATTCTTTGGCTATCGCGCACAGGGTTTTGGCATCGGACAAAGCGCCAGTGGAAGTTTCAGCGTGTACGAATGCCAGAAATTTGGCATCAGGATTGGCGTGCAGTGCAGCGCTTACCGCATCAGGGTCTACTGGTTCGCCCCAAGGGCTATCAACCATCACCGCCACACCACCAATGCGTTCGACATTCTGCCGCATCCGGTCACCAAAAACCCCGTTACGACAAACGATGACTTTCTCACCCGGTTCCAACAGATTCACAAAACAGGTTTCCATGCCGGCACTTCCTGGTGCAGAGACGGCAATGGTCATCTGATTTTGGGTCTGGAAGGCATACTGGATCAGCGATTTCAGCTCATCCATCATTGCAATGAATAGCGGGTCCAGATGTCCTACCGTCGGGCGCGACTGCGCTGCCAGCACTTCCGGATACACGTCCGAGGGGCCGGGCCCCATCAAGATACGACGGGGCGGATTGAAGGCGCTGACAACAGGTGCACTTAACATAGATGTCTCCTTACAACTGATTGAGGTGTAACCCAGTGGCAAGACCTTACCACAAATTTTGCGCCTTCTCCGTCCTGCTTTCGGCTAATCCCTTGCCGCTCTTGCCAAAAACAAACGATAGGCGGGACTATCGGTTTCTTCCTGCCAAACGAAGCCTAATTCGTCCAGAAAATGTGCGAAAGCCTCGTTATCTTCTGGCGGTACTTCAAATCCCGCTAATACCTGTCCGAACGCGGCCCCGTGGTTACGGTAATGGAACAAGCTGATATTCCACTTACTTTTCAGCGTAGTCAGGAACTGTAATAACGCCCCGGGATATTCCGGGAACTCGAAGCTGAATAGCCTTTCCTGCAGCGGTTGTGGTGGCATGCCGCCCACCATATAACGCACATGCAATTTGGCGGTTTCATCGGCAGATAAGTCATGCACCACAAACCCAACTGCTTGCAACGCCGACGTAATTTCTGCTAACTCTTCCTGTCCGCGATTAACACGAATACCTGCAAAAACGACTGCCTGTTCACGACCGCTGAAGCGGTAGTTAAATTCGGTCATGGCGCGACCGGCCAATACCTCACAGAAATGCAGGAACGACCCCGGCTTTTCTGGAATGGTTACCGCCAATACCGCCTCTTTATGCTCGCCCAGCTCACAACGTTCAGATACATAACGCAGACTATGGAAATTGACGTTGGCACCACTGAGTATTGCTGCGACTTTACTGTCTTCTTCAGGGTGTTGAGCAATGTATTTTTTCAGCCCCGCCAGCGATAATGCGCCAGCGGGTTCAGCTATCGCACGAGTATCTTCAAAGATATCTTTCACTGCGGCGCAGATCTCGTCAGACGTCACGGTCACTACGTCATCAACGAAATCCTTAGCCAGGCGGAAAGGCTCATTGCCGATGCGCCGCACGGCAACGCCATCCGCAAATAACCCCACCTGCGGCAAGGTGACTGGTTCGCCCGCTTCCATGGCAGCTTTCAGGCACGCCGCATCTTCCGGCTCAACGCCGATGATTTTAACTTCCGGAAACACGGCTTTGTAATACGCGGCAATACCAGCAATCAGACCACCACCACCGACTGGCACGAAGATCACTTCCAGATCTCGCTGCTGTTGCAACATCTCCTGCGCAATCGTGCCCTGACCAGCAATAACCGATTCATCATCAAACGGCGGAATAAATACCCGCCCCTGATTGCGTGCCAGCGACATCGCGTAATCATTGGCCTGATCAAATGACTGGCCGTATAACACCACGTTGCCACCAAGGCGGCGTACCGCATCGACCTTAATGTCAGGCGTGGTTCCCGGCATGACGATCACCGCATCAATACCGCGACTGGCTGCCGACAGTGCCACGCCTTGCGCATGGTTACCCGCCGAAGCGCAAACCACACCACACTTGGCTTCTTCAGCCGTCAGCTCGGCAATACGGTTATAGGCACCGCGCAGCTTAAATGAATGCACCGGTTGCAGGTCTTCTCGTTTCAGATACACCTGACAACCCAGTCTGGCGGAAAGCTTTTTCAGTAGTGGTAATGGCGTCACTTTGGCGACATCGTAAACACTGGAAAGTAGGATCCGTTGCAGATAATAGTTCGCCAGAGACAACTGGGATTGTGATGCAAGCGCTAACATCTCAGTCCTCCAGCAGTGCGCGGTTACGTACTGCACCTTTATCGGCACTGGTTGCCATCAGAGCATAAGCTTTGAGCGCCATAGACACTGGACGCACACGCGCCAATGGTTTCCACGCCAAAGGACCTTTAGCTTCCATCGCAGCGCGACGAGCAGTCAGCACCGCATCACTTACCCGCAATGAAATACCACGTGAAGGAATATCAATATCGATCATGTCGCCATCTTCGATTAATGCGATAGTGCCGCCGGCAGCAGCTTCTGGAGAGACATGGCCAATGGACAGACCCGATGTGCCACCAGAGAAACGGCCATCAGTGATCAGTGCGCATTTAGTTCCCAGCCCCATGGATTTGAGATAACTAGTGGGATACAGCATCTCCTGCATACCTGGACCACCTTTCGGGCCTTCATAACGGATCACCACCACGTCACCGGCGACAACCGCACCACCGAGGATGCCATCAACTGCCGCTTCCTGGCTTTCAAATACACGGGCTTTGCCACTAAACTGCAGATTGGATTCATCTACACCCGCAGTTTTGACGATACAGCCATTGGCGGCAACATTCCCAAACAGCACAGCCAGACCGCCTTCCTGACTAAACGCATGCTCGCGATCTCGAATACAACCGGATTGACGGTTAGTATCCAGCTCTGGCCAACGACAATCCTGGCTGAAAGCTACGGTAGTGGGGATCCCCGCAGGGCCAGCGCGATAGAATTCCTTCACCTTATCGCTATCGGCAGTCATCACGTCGTAAGCGGCCAAGACAGAAGCCAGCGTGCCATCTTCGGCGGCGACATGATGCACATCAGTATGCAGCAGACCCGCCCGGTTCAGTTCGCCGAGAATACCCATCACGCCACCGGCACGATGTACATCTTCCATGTGATACAGCGGAGTCGATGGTGCAACTTTACATAAATGCGGTACTTTGCGGCTCAAGCGATCGATATCTTCCATGGTGAAATCAACGCCCGCTTCCTGCGCTGCGGCCAGCAGATGCAGCACGGTATTGGAGGAGCCCCCCATGGCAATATCCAACGTCATCGCGTTTTCAAACGCTTTAAATGAGGCGATATTGCGTGGCAAAACGCTATCATCGTTGTCGTAGTAATAACGTTTGGCCAATGCCATTACCCGTCTACCGGCTTCCAGGAACAACTCGCGACGGTCGGCATGCGTTGCCACCAACGAACCATTACCCGGCAACGATAACCCTAAGGCTTCAGTCAGACAGTTCATCGAGTTAGCCGTGAACATCCCAGAGCAGGAGCCACAAGTCGGACAGGCGCTACGTTCAATCTGTTCACTGTCGGCATCAGACACCCGTTTGTCCGCCGCAGCGACCATGGCATCGACCAAATCCAGCTTGATGATTTTGTCGGATAATTTGGTTTTACCGGCTTCCATCGGACCACCGGAAACAAATACCACCGGAATATTCAAACGCAGCGACGCCATCAACATCCCGGGAGTGATTTTGTCGCAGTTAGAGATACACACCAACGCATCAGCGCAGTGCGCATTCACCATATATTCCACGCTATCGGCAATCAGCTCACGCGATGGCAATGAATACAACATGCCGCCATGCCCCATGGCAATACCGTCATCGACGGCGATGGTATTGAATTCTTTGGCAATACCACCAGCAGCTTCTACCGCAGAGGCGACCAATGCCCCCATATCTTTCAGATGAACATGACCGGGAACAAACTGGGTAAAGGAGTTCGCAATCGCGATGATCGGCTTGCCGAAATCGCCCTCTTTCACGCCGGTAGCGCGCCACAACGCGCGGGCACCAGCCATATTACGGCCTTCAGTACTGGTGGCAGATCTTAGTTTTGGCATTGCTCAATTCCTTTGTTTAATTCTGGTAAAAATTAATGTGCTGTTTTAACCGTTGATAGTGCTGGCCAATGGTTGGCTGCTTTGCACTTCACACGCGGTAACATCCATCAGCTTCACGAGCTGACGGCTTAATAATTCGATGGCGCGTTCGCTTGCTACTGTCATATCCAATAACAAGTGTTTATCGTCCTGTTCCGACATATGCATTTCACAGACCCGAAAGCCGCGATGACGAGTCACTCGTAATACCCGTTCCAATACTTCCGGACGTTGTTCCAAGGTCAATATCAGATGATAGATCATTCCTGCACCTCCACTTCTTCAATCATGTCACTGTTGGAGGCGCCCGGTGGCACCAATGGCCAAACATTGAACTTATCGTCTATCTGCACATGTAACAGGAATGGGCCTTTGGTAGTCAGCATCTCTTCAAGTGCAGCGCTGACTTCTGTAGCTTTGCTAATACTGCGTCCAGGAATATTGAAGGCGGATGCGAGGGTCAGAAAATCGGGGTTATCGGAAAGGTCGGTCTCGCTGTAACGCTCTTCAAAAAATAGCTGTTGCCACTGTTTCACCATACCGAGTTTCTGGTTATCCAGTAACACAATTTTCAGTGGCAGCCGGCGGCGTTTGATTGTGGTCAGTTCCTGCACATTCATCATAAAAGAACCATCTCCGCTAACAGCTACCACGGTCGCCCCCGGACGTGCTACCTGTGCGCCCACCGCCGCCGGCAAGCCGAACCCCATCGTTCCAAAGCCGGCACTGGATAAGTGATCTTCCGGGCGACGGAACCACATATGTTGTGCCACCCACATCTGATGCTGGCCAACATCACAACTCACGACACTGTCTTCCGGCAAGTTATCCGCTAACTGCTTTAACAATGCGGGTGCATAAATCTGCTCGCCCGGCCGGTCATAACGCCAGGCATACTGTAACTTCAATGCGGCAACTTGCTGTTGCCAGGATGAGATATCTTGAGTCAAGGTTAACGCTGGCAACACGTCACAAAGATCATCACCAATGGCGACGTCAGGTTGCCGTAATTTGCCTTGTTCTGCTGCATCGATATCCAGATGGATCACTTTGGCGTTTGCTGCGAATGTATCCAGCTTGCCGGTGACCCGGTCATCAAAACGGGCACCCACCACCAGCAATAAGTCGGCTTGCTGAACAGCGTGATTTGCAGCCTGGTTGCCGTGCATTCCTAACATACCCAGATAGCCAGAGGCGTCATGAGGAACTGCCCCAAGCCCTTTTAAGGTAGCCACCGATGGAATACCAGTTCGTTGGATCAACTCTCGAAGCTGTTCGACGGCGCCAGCCATACCGACACCACCACCGACATACAACATCGGCTGCTTTGCTTGGGCTAGCAGGGTATTGGCCGCATCAATCGCAGCGAGATCTAATGACTGTTCAACCGGCACCGCTTGCAGCGGAGTTTTGTACTCCAGTGCAGCCAACTGAATGTCTTTGGGAATATCTACCAGTACCGGGCCTGGACGGCCAGACGCAGCAATTTCAAAAGCACGATAGAGTGTGGGGACCAACTCTTCAGACGAAGTCACCATAAAACTGTGTTTGGTACAGGAAAGGCTCATTCCTAACACGTCCATTTCCTGAAATGCATCGGTACCGATGACTGGAGTGGCGACCTGACCGGTAATGGCCACCAGCGGGATGGAATCCATCATGGCATCTGCTAGTGCCGTAAACAGGTTGGTAGCTCCCGGACCTGACGTCGCAAAGCAGACACCGGTTTTGCCACTGGAACGGGCATAGCCCACAGCGGCAAAACCGGCGCCCTGCTCATGGCGACTGAGAAGGTGCTCGACCTGACTGCCATACAAGGCATCATAAATAGGCATGATTGCCCCGCCGGGATAGCCGAATACTGTGGTGACTCCATGGGCAGCTAACACCTTGATGACTGCCTGACTACCACTGATTGTTTGCCCTTGTTCCATCGCTATTGTTACCTGCTGTTACCTGAACACGCCATAAAAACGAAAAAACCCCCGGTCCTTGCGGAGCGGGGGTTCGACTGCGACCAGTTGGTCTAACTTCGTGCCGAGCGCCACCCCCGCTGTGATCCAATAATAATCACTACGGTAATAATCACGAGGAGGAGCTTGGCGCTGAAGTTAATCATCTTTGGTGACAGTTTCCTGTTACTATCAAATTCCGTTGTTCTTTGCCGTTTAGCATTTTGACTCTCGGCGAACAGTTATTAAGCAATACCACAAAGGCTTTGCGAAACACAACAATTAATTTCCGGTAATTGATTTTTTGTGGTCAGCGACCATTCACCTGTTCTCATGCAAAAAGGGTTTCCGCTAACGGAAACCCTTCGGTTTGAACATTAAGATTCCAAATTGATACGTTTCATTTCAGTCATATAGCCACGCAATTCTTCACCGATATACTCAACATCGGTATTGCGGATAGCAGCGTTGACTTCAATTAGACGCATATTGTCTACTGCGTTGTCATCACCTTTCAGACCACCACCAACCCACTGTGGATCCAGGCTGTTAACGTAACGACGTAACAGTGGCAGTGCCGCATGGTTGAACAAATAGCAACCATATTCGGCGGTATCAGAAATCACCACGTTCATTTCATACAGACGCTTACGAGCGATGGTGTTAGCAATCAGCGGAGTTTCGTGCAATGACTCGTAGTAAGCTGATTCATCGATGATGCCTGAAGAAACCATGGTATCGAAGGCCAGTTCAACCCCCGCTTTGATCATCGCAATCAGGAAAATACCTTTGTCGAAATAGGTCTGTTCTTCAATGAATTCATCGCATTCTGGTGCCTGTTCGAAACCAGTAGCATTAGTTTCTTCACGCCACTTCAGCAGGTTAGCATCACCATTGGCCCAGTCTTCCATCATCACACGAGAGAACTCGCCGCTGATAATGTCATCCATATGTTTTTGGAACAGCGGAGTGAGCATGGTTTTCAGCTCTTCCGAAATTTCATAAGCCTTGATCTTTGCAGGGTTAGACAGACGGTCCATCATGTTAGTGATACCGCCGTGTTTCAGCGCTTCAGTGATCACCTCATACCCTTTCTGGATCAGTTTCGCGGCATATCCTGGCTCGATGCCGTCATCCAGCATTTTTTCGTAACCCAGAATTGCACCGGTCTGCAGCATACCGCAGAGGATGGTCTGCTCGCCCATCAGGTCAGATTTCACTTCCGCGATGAAAGAAGACTGCAACACCCCGGCACGGTCGCCACCCGTCGCACTGGCATAGGCTTTCGCGATTTCTAAACCGTCACCGTTAGGATCATTTTCTGGGTGTACGGCAATCAGGGTGGGGACACCGAATCCACGCTTATATTCTTCACGAACTTCTGTGCCTGGGCACTTAGGTGCAACCATTACCACTGTGATATCTGGACGAACTTTCATGCCTTCTTCCACGATGTTGAAACCGTGAGAATAAGACAATACAGAACCTTGCTTCATCATTGGCATAATGGCATTAACGACTTTGCTATGCTGTTTGTCTGGCGTCAGGTTCAGCACCATGTCAGCCTCTGGGATCAGCTCGTCAAAAGTGCCAACTTTAAAGCCGTTTTCACTCGCGCGCTTGAATGATGCACGTTTTTCAGCAATCGCTTCTGGGCGCAGGGCATAAGAAATTTTCAACCCTGAGTCACGCATGTTCAACCCTTGGTTAAGACCCTGGGCACCGCAACCGAGAATGACAATGTTCCAGTCCTTAATATATTCACAGCCGTTAACAAATTCACTGCGATCCATAAAACGACACTGGCCCAGTTGTGCTAACTGCTCACGCAGACTCAGTGTATTGAAATAATTTGCCATCTTGGTCACCTGTATTCATAAAATCCTGAGGCACTACTCCCCCCAAGGGAGCAGTAATGGTGTTCACTATAGCTCAGGATGATGATTGCTTGAAATGATATATTTGGCATACTACGTTGCAGATTTTGCAATATTTTGCATAAAAAAACATCGGAGCCAGATTGGTGGATATTCGCATTTTAAAAGTCTATCTCGACCTGTGTGACACGCTGCATTTTGGCCGCACCGCCGCCAACATGCATATAAGTCCGTCAGCACTCAGCCGCACACTACAACGGTTGGAACAGGACGTTGGCAATAAGCTGCTGGAACGAGATAATCGCAGCGTGGCTTTGACGCATGCGGGCAAAGCTTTCCGTCGATTTGCCGAAGAAACCTTAGGACAGTGGCAGACGCTGAAACGAGAGTTAGACACAGAACAGCATCTGCTGCGAGGAACGTTGCAACTCTACTGCTCGGTCACTGCAGCCTATAGCCACTTACCCGCCCTGCTTGATCGGTTTCGCCGGGTGCAGCCCTTGGTCGATATCAGCCTAACCACCGGTGACGCAGCAGATGCGATTAAAAAGGTCCAGAGTCAGCAAACCGATATTGCCATTGCCGCGTTGCAAGATGATTTCACCGATAAGTTGCACTTTGCCCCGATCGGCAAAGTAACACTGTCAGTCATTGCCCCGGCGGTTCACTGTCAGGTACATACCTTGGTCAATCAGTCGCCAATCCCGTGGGAAAAGTTACCTTATATCGTGCCCGATCATGGCCCCGGCAGACTGCGCATGGAACGTTGGTTTAAGGCCATGAATATCAACGCTAATATCTATGCGCAAGTAAGAGGACATGAAGCCATCGTGCCGATGGTGGCCTTAGGATGTGGAGTCAGCATCACTCCGAATGTGGTCGTCAACAATAGTCCGATGATGGATCGTATTCAGGTACTACAGTCACCACAGCCCATTTCACCCTTTGAACTGGGCTGTTGTTGCAAACAGAAACGTCTCAATGATCCGTTGATTAACGCATTTCTGGCCGTGATCTAACTAGTGGGGTGGATCGATTTTTTCTTTGAGTGCTATTTCCGGATCAACGGGCGTCAGGCGGGTCACTAACAACTGATCCACTTTGTAGGAATCGATATCCACTACCTCAAATTTATAGCCAGCAAAATTCACCGAGTCGGTACGTTTCGGGATCTTTCGCAGCATATACATCATGAAACCGGCGACAGTTTCATAGTTCTGACTTTGCGGAAACTCTTCAATCTCAAATGCGCGCATGATATCCGTGATAGGGGTGACACCATCCACCAACCAGGAGTTAGCGTCACGAGCCACAATCTGTTCTTCACTTTCATGCAGCGACCAGGCTCCCATCACCGCACTTTGCAGATCGTTAGAGGTCACCATCCCCACGACCAAGGCGTATTCGTTCATCACTACGGCAAAATCTGCACGTTGCTGGCGGAAATACTCCATCGCTTCAGACAGACTCAAGGTATCCGGCACTATCACACAAGTGCGTACCAGAGAGGGATCCAGCAAATCAATCTTGCGACCGCTAATGACCCTGACCAACAGCTCTTTTGCGTCAACATAGCCTTTGATGTTATCCAGCTGACCATCGCACACTAAAAACTTACTATAAGGATGGCTACCAATTTTAGCCTTTATCTCTTCTTCACTGTCCTGCAGCCGGAAATACACCAAGCTTTCACGGGCGGTCATGGCCGATGTAACACTGACGGATTGCATTTCGAACACATTCTCGATCATCTGCTGTTCGTCTTTATCCAGCACCCCGGCTTCAGCGCCAGCATCCATAATGGCGTAAATATCATCAGATGTGATTTCATCGTTGCGCGCAGTGGGAATACGCAGACCGCGGAATACAAAATTAGCTAAGCCATTAAAGAACCACACAAAGGGTCGTAATAATTTAATGCAGACCACCATTGGACCGACCAATACGACGGCAACCTTTTCAGGAACAGCCATCGCCACCCGTTTGGGCATTAAATCGGCCAGCAGAATAAACAGACTGGTCACCATCACAAATGACAACAGAAAACTCACTTTACTGAGCCAAGGTTCAGGTAACAGTGATGCCAATATTGACGAAAAATAGGGAGTAAACGCTGACTCACCGACAATACCGCCCATGATCGCCACCGCATTTAAGCCGATCTGCACCACCGTAAAAAAACTTCCTGGAGTGGTTTGCAATGTCAGCACTTTTTCAGCACGGACATCGCCCTCTTCAATCATCTGCCGTAACCGCATTTTCCGCGAGGCGGCCAAAGCAATTTCAGACATCGAGAAAAAGCAACTGATGGCGATCAGACACAACACCACAACCATATTTTCAAATACACTCATAACGCACCTAAGGCACTGACATATCAGCGCAATACCAAGCATTGCGCGACAAACTATTGGGATAAAACATTAGATTGCTGCTACAGCAGCGTCGGTCATGCACAGTGCTGATGCCGACAATGGGGACACTCCAGGAAGATAACCGCCTATATTATAACCGATTTTTAAACACTATGGCAGCCACCCACAGTGAAAAAGGAGATTAACACCCGCTGATGAATCGGGTATTACACCAACAATGGGGAAAGAATTTTTATAGGAATTTACCGCTGCCACCGCAACTAACGGCCGCAGCGGTACATAAAATTATTGAAATTTTTGCAAGGATTCAACTCGCTGATAGCCCATTTCATTGAGCTGATCATTGACGCAGTCCAACAGGTAATCCTGCAGCTCTGCTTTAGTGACTTCATCTTCAGTCGCCATTTGGTGGCACACTTGCACTAACTCTTTAATATCGGCCACTGATGCTTGTGGTAATGGATCTTCATCTGCCACTACAGAGGCTGTTACCAACATTGCCGCTAGCAGCGCCAACGCTTTCATCTTAACTCTCCTTGCAAAGTTTTATCGGTGCCGGGCACACCGCCGGCACGTTAAATCGCGCACAATCTAGCACTAACCCTCAGGCTTTGATAACGAATTTTTTTTACTGTTTCCGTGACAAAATTTATCCGAATTTGTTACCTGAGGATCACAATAATTCAGCGCTTGATTTACTGCTAAACTCATTAACTAACAGGATGTTTTAACCACACAAGGATTTGTCATGGCCATTGCCAAAGTTGCCACTCGCGCCGCGGTAGGTGTCGAAGCGCCCCAAGTATGGGTAGAAGCCCATATCTCTAACGGTTTGCCCGCGTTCAATCTGGTGGGATTACCCGAAGCGTCTGTTAAAGAAGCGCGAGAGCGAGTGCGTAGTGCGTTAATTAATGCCGGGTTCGAATTCCCGCAGCGACGTATCACGATTAATCTTGCGCCCGCTGATTTGCCCAAGCAAGGTGGCCGCTATGACTTACCTATCGCGATTGGCATTCTTGCCGCTTCCGAGCAACTACCACTACAAGCATTGGAAGATCATGAATTTATCGGGGAGTTGGCGTTATCAGGTGAGATCCGTGAATGCCCCGGAATGCTGCCGGTCATTGTTGCCGCGCGCCGAAAAGCGATGAAACTGGTAATACCGCAGGGCAACCGCAGTGAAGCTGAATTAGTGGGTTATGCCGAGATTCAGTTAGCGCAACACCTGCAACACGTTGCGGCTTACCTGCATGGGCAAATGCAATTACCGGGGATCACCCGCGAGATGCTGTGGCAGGATACGGTTTCATGCCACCATGAGCACTCCTGTCTCAGCGATGTCATTGGGCAGTATCAGGCCAAACAAGCGCTGGAAATTGCCGCCGCGGGTGGCCATAACCTACTAATGTTAGGACCACCGGGAACCGGCAAAACCATGTTGGCAAGCCGCATTATTTCTTTGTTACCCCCCCTTAATTATGAAGAAGCACTGGAAGTGGCAGCACTGCACTCGGTGGCAGGAATGACAATGGATACGACGCAATTTTATCAGCGACCATTTCGGGCACCACATCATACCAGCTCGGCGATTTCTTTAGTCGGCGGCGGCAGTGTACCCCGGCCAGGTGAGATTTCACTGGCACATCATGGCGTGCTGTTTTTGGATGAGGTCGCTGAATTTCCAAGGCGAGTGTTGGATTGCTTACGAGAACCGATGGAAACTGGCGAAGTCGTTATCTCTCGTGCTGCAGCTAAACTCACTTTTGCTGCACGGTTTCAGCTGATTGCCGCGATGAATCCAAGTCCTTGCGGCGATACCGGCACTGACAGCCGCGCCACACCAGATCAAATTCGTCGTTACTTATCACGTTTATCGGGTCCCTTTATCGATCGCTTTGATCTGACCATAGAGGTGCCGAAATTGCCGGCGGGGACGCTGACGGCCCCCAAAGCAGAAGGCGAAACCAGTGCCAATATCGCTGCGCGTGTGCGTACAGCGCGGGAAGTTCAACTCAGCCGTGCCGGAGTTCTTAACTGCCAGTTAGGGAGTAAGGCGCTCAAACAAGCAGGCTTTAAATCAGCAGATTTAGTATTTCTGGAACAGAGCGTTACCAAGTTAGGATTGTCGGTCCGCAGTTTTCATCGGTTACAACGGGTGGCCAGAACGATAGCGGACTTACAGCAATCTAGCACCGTCGAGCGGCGTCACATTGCCCAGGCACTAGGTTACCGGGCAATGGACCGCCTGCTGACAGGATTGCGGGCACAATAGCCCAAAGAATGTCATTACGCCAACAACTTACGGGCGGCCTCGACCACAATCGAGATTGCTCTCTGTTCAGTTCCTTGCATCACCGCAGCATCCGGGATCTCTTGCTGTGTACGATTCACAATCACCCCGGCAACACACGCCGCTCGCCAGCCCTGACTGGCACACATAGTAAACAGTGTGGCGGACTCCATCTCATAGTTGAGTACGCCCAATGCCTGCCAATGCTTCAGCGAACCTTCAAAGCGCGGGGTCACTCGTCCAGAGACCGTGTCATAGCGCTCCTGTCCAGGATAAAAAGTATCAGATGAGGCGGTAATTCCCACATGCGGCTCAACCCCCTGCTCACGACAAGCGGCCACCATCGCAGCAGTACAGGCAAAATCCGCCACCGCTGGATACTCCATCGGCGCAAAATGCAGACTCGCACCGTCCAACCGGACTGAAGCTTGGGACACAATGATATCGCCAACCTTAACGTGAGGCTGAATTGCACCCGTAGTGCCGATTCGCAAGAAAGTACGGATGCCTAATTGCGCTAATTCTTCTACCGCAATAGAGGTTGATGGGCCGCCAATACCGGTAGAGCAGATGACAATTGGCTTACCATCAAGATTTGCCAGATAAGAGGTAAATTCACGATGGCTGGCAAGAAACTCCGCGTCATCCAGCAATGCGGCAATCCGCTTTACCCGTTCTGGATCTCCCGGAACAATTGCTAATGTTGCCCCACGCAACATGGTTTTGGTCAGTCCTAAATGGAACACATCGGCCATATAAACCTCTTATCGTCTTTTGTAATGCCAATGATCCCGGAATCCGCTTCCGGGGAAACCGACAAGGTTACCGCGAAGCATACTATCGGTGCAACGCATCACGCGTTCTGACCGGAGACAATAACAAAACACATTACCTTGGGTATCAGAGGGCTTACTTGTTAATCCAGTTGCAGAGATGCGGCTAATGCATCATCAATACGATGATGACACTTTACTGAAAAACTTGGGAATAGACGCTACTATTAACACTTGTCGCTCAGACAAGTTAACTAGGATAAATCAGTACATTTACTAAAAGTATTTATTACAAGTCAATGTGTTAAGGAGTGTGCCCATGTTTACGGAATACGGTGCGTTGGTAGTAGAACTCAAAAATTCTAATGTTCAATTCCAAAAACTCTGCGAAGAACATGATCAACTCGATAAAGAGATTAAGAAAATTGAACGCTACCCATCCAGCGAATTTTCTCAAGATGTCAAAGCGATGAAAAAACGTAAACTTGAGCTGAAACAGCAGTTATTCAACATATTGAAATGTCAGCCAGAATTCAAACATTGAACAAACAGAAGGGCGCCAATTAGGCGCCCTTCTGTTTGCTACTAGAGTTGCCAGTTACAGGTAATAGGCCTGTAATGGAGGGAATCCGTTAAAGCACACTGCAGAATAAGTGGTGGTGTAAGCACCAGTAGTCAGCCAGTACATACGGTCACCAATAGCCAAATCGCCAGGCAAACCATACGCATATTGCTCATACATGATATCAGCACTGTCACAGGTCGGGCCGGCAATCACACAGCGCTCCAACGGGCCTTTGGCATCGGTGTAGATCGGGAATTTAATCGCTTCATCCATGGTTTCAATCAACCCGGAAAACTTACCCACATCGGTAAACACCCAGCGTTCCAGCGCCGTATGAGATTTACGGCTGATCAACACCACTTCTGAAACCAAAACCCCGGCATTAGAGATCAATGACCGTCCAGGTTCCAGAATGATACGTGGGAAGTTGTCACCAAAATCCTCTTTGAGGAAGTAAGTGATCTGCTCGGCATACATTCCCAGAGTATTGGTTTTATCAATGTAATTCGCAGGGAAGCCACCGCCCATGTTTACCATTTTCAGTTCGATGCCGTGATCATCCTTGAGGCGCTGAAACAGCACACTTACTTTGCCAATCGCGGCATCCCAGGCACCGATATCACGCTGCTGAGAGCCTACATGGAATGAGATACCGTAAGGTTCTAATCCAAGGTCACGGGCCAGCACCAGCAGTTCGTACGCCATTTCATTCTGGCAGCCAAATTTGCGCGACAATGGCCAGTCAGCAGTTTCTGTGCCTTCGGTCAAAATACGCACATATACTCGTGAACCCGGGGCTTCTTCAGCGATCATTCGCAGATCTGGCTCTGAATCAGAGGCAAACATGCGTACACCGCGCTGGTAAAATTCCCGTACATCCTGACGTTTCTTAATGGTATTGCCATAACTGATGCGATCCGGCGTGACACCCAGCTCCATCACCATGTTCAGTTCATAAATTGAGGCAATGTCAAAATTTGCGCCCTTGTCACGCAGCAGCGACAGGATCTCCTTCGCTGGATTAGCTTTAACTGCATAAAACACATCGGCATAGGGGAAACTTTCCACCATGTCGTTGTATTGTTTGGCAATGATATTGGTATCAATCACCACAAATGGCGTCGGCTTGGTGTCCGCAAATGCTTTTATCTTGCTAAAGGTTTCACTGTCATAGTAATCAGCAACGTTAATAGCATGGAACTGGCTCATTGGCCCCGGATCTCCTAATCAGGCTGTCGGCAACATTGCCGGTACAGGTTGAAAAACGTGCGAAGTAGACGATATTTTTCCTTTGGATGCAACGAATTTTTATGCCACAGACGCAATTTTTTATTCGATTTTGTTTTCATCCTGTTAAATATGATTTTAGTGATTAAAAATCAATATGTTATACATGGCTTGTGGGGGGTGTTTTGATGCACTTTTTCTTTCTATTAATTAGTATATAAACGTCATTTTTCTGCGATTATTTTCGATAAAAATAAAGTGTAGGCTTTATAACCATAGCTATTGGACGCAAGTGGTTGTTACCGCTGCGATATCTTGCTTAAAAACGCATTGGAGTCACGATGTCTGAACCTCAAAGTGCAGTCAGTTCGCGGATGCCAGCAATCTTTGTTGGTCATGGCAGTCCGATGAATGCCATTGAAGAAACGGCGTACACGCGCCAGTGGCAGCAGTGGGGCCAACAATTACCGGTGCCGAAAGCTATACTCGTCGTTTCTGCACATTGGTTGACCTATGGCACAGCCATTACCGGTGCCGCAAAACCTGAAACCATACACGATTTTGGTGGATTTCCAGCACAACTATATGCGCAACAATACCCTGCGCCAGGTGACCCACAATTGGCTCATCAGTTGGCCAAAATGATGGGTGCCAATGTTATTGTGGACGATACGCGGGGCTTAGATCATGGTGTCTGGTCGGTATTAATGCATATGTATCCACAGGCGGAGATCCCGGTATTACAACTTAGTATCGATCCTAGGCTGACACCCCAGCAGCAGTACGCCGTGGGGCGGAAGTTACGACCATTAAGAGATCAGGGGATTCTGATTGTGGCATCCGGCAATGTGGTACATAACCTACGGGTTATGCGCTTTGACGGCCCAGCGTACCCATGGGCGCAAGAGTTTACCGATATGATAACCACCAAACTGCAAAGCCATGATGATGCAGCGGTATTGGATTATGAAAATCTAGTATCACCACAAGTGGCACAGATGTGTCATCCGACAGATGACCATCTGCAACCACTGTTTTACCTGCTAGGCACGGGTTATGACGATGAGCCACGTCAACTGTTTGATAACAGCATTGATTTACGCGCCATCGCCATGCTCAGCATACAGCTTGGTTGATCATTTAGCGGCAGTGGGTAATTCAAGCCCACTGCTTTGCAACGCCTGTTTCAACGCCTCCGCACTGTCGAAGTAGCGAATTTGAGTGATCTTCAATTGCTCCAGATTAATTAATGCTGCAGTGTCATCCGCGACGGGGAACAGTTTGGTCGGTTGCCCCTCACGGTCTAACGCCACCGGAAAACTAAAATCTTTCATTTTAGGGATGGCGACTAACCGCGCTATCAGTGATGGCATACCGCTAATATCGGCAATATATAACAGACCAATATGTTGCATCTGTTCTGTGGTCACGCCTGACAGTGCTTCACGAGCAATTTTGCCGCCGGCCATTGAGCGCGTGAAAACCAGCAGTTTGTCACCGGCATTTAAAGACTGAGGCGCATCGAACTGGTCTTGTAATGTTACTGGTTGCAGCGTATCGCCAACGGCGTATTCAGACGCCTGCGCCGACTGCAGCGTAAACAGCATCAGGCACATCATCAGCAATGTTGCGGGAATTTTCATGATCGTCCTTTTTAATTCGTTGTATAGTTGGCGCAATGTCGCGATAGTCATCATGACAATCGAACACATTACCACCATGCGCTAACGATACCACAACAACTCCGTGCCATGACATGCTGATTTAAGGAGAAAACGATGGCTGACTCCGGTTTGGGTTCTGAGCTGGCTCAGATACAACAGGTCTATGATGTTATTACCGAATATTTAGTGAAATACAGCTTCCAGATACTCGGTGCCCTGATTATCTTTTTGCTGGGGCTGTGGCTCGCAGGAAAAGCCTCCACTATGGTGGAGAAGCAACTGCAAAAGCACAATATTGATGTCACCCTGAGCACGTTTGTGACCCATCTGGTGCGATTACTCGTCATTATCATGGTGGGGATTATTGCACTGGGAAAACTAGGGATCAGCGTTACGCCAATGGTCGCAGCTATCGGTGCGGCATCTCTGGGCGCCGGTCTTGCTGTGCAAGGCATGTTATCCAACTATGCCGCAGGCATTACCATCATTGTGTCCAGACCATTCGTGGTGGGAAATACTATCAGTATTAACAACATCACCGGTCAGGTAAAAGATATCAAACTCGGTATGACCTTCCTCACCAACGAAGAGGGGGAGCTTATCAGCATTCCCAATAAACATATTCTTGGGGAAGTACTGCATAACTCTTTTGCCAATAAGTTGGTGGAACTGCATTTCAATATCGATTACCAAACCGATCCGACTAAGGTGATTGAATTGATTAACGGCATACTGGAAAGCCATCCGCAAGTGGATAAACAATGCCCATTACAGGTTGGGATTAACGGGTTTAACAGTACAGGTCTGGATATTGGTGTGCGCTACTGGATCCCAACTGCCAGTTATTTCCAGGATAAATACCAGGTCAATTTGCAGCTATGGCAAGCGTTGGTCGATGCCGGGATCTCTATCCCACGTCCGGCCCAACAACTATATATTCATCAATAACTGATGGATCGACACTGCATATAGATGTGATCTGACGCAGATTATCGCTCATAAAAGCGACACCATGTGACACAAAATTGTCTTATGTCAAAAATTTAACCCTGGTTACTTTGTATTGTTCAGCTGCCAATGCCACAGCAGTGACGTGGTACAACTAACGGTCGAAGAATCGAATCATGGTCCAAACACTAGAACAATATCAAGAAAGGCGACGGACCGCCATTTCACGCGATACTTTTTGGGATGCAATGACGCCAGAGCAAAAAATGGCATACTATCGGCTTCAGGGATACGGTTATCGCCTGCTGTTTGTAAGGCAGATGTATTCCGGCCCACTGGCAATCGTTGCGCAGCATTCCCAGTTAGCGACAATTAATTGGCAAGGAGACATTGATCTGCAACCTGAGGTCAAGTTACGTGCTTAGGTAGGACCCCCTGCCAATAAAAAAGGCGTGCTTTGCACGCTTTTTTTATTGGCGTTGCCATGACCTAAGTAGCGTTCGGCAGCAACATCTCTAAATGTGGAATACCATCCTCAAGATACACTGCAGAAACCGCCTGAAATCCTAACGCTGCATAAAACTGTCGTAAATAATCCTGGGCACCAATCCGAATAGCACTTTGAGGCCACTGTTGCCGACAAGCCTCGATTGCCTGTTGCATCAGCGCATGAGCCAAACCTCTTCCTCTGGCACAGGGTGCTACCAACACGCGACCAATACTGCACTCGTCATAACTACAACCTGGTGGCAATAAGCGCGCATAGGCCACCAGCTCCCCATTATCGTAACCTATTAGATGCAGAGCACCTTGATGGCGATCTTTATCATCTAATTCCGGGTATGGGCACTGCTGCTCCACCACAAACACATCCACACGCAGTTTCAACACGGTATAGAGCGTATTTGTGTCCAAGTCAGCAAACGAATAACGCTGCCAATACATGAGCTGCCCCCTGAATTCCAAAAAGCGGATTACATCATAGAATCTATTGACTAGGAAGCTGAGGTCCACAAAGTGGATTGCGGTATAAATTTGGCTCCGGGAGCCGGTGCGGTTGTCGATAAGACCTGTAAAGGTGGCCGGGAAGCGCTTCGAAATAACCTGCACCGGCCAATAACCGTCTTAACGTCCAGTTATTGCTCCGGATACCAAAAGAGGTAACTGCATCATACAGTTGTCACCAGTAGCCAATTCAAGGCATCAGGCATGTTTGGGGGTGTTTAACACTAGAGATAACGCTGGTTATTCTACCTTTGTCACATAGAATTTATTAGACCGTCGATAATTTACCCACTGTTGCATGAGTGCAACAATCGAGATAGTCAGCGGCACTAGAAAGCGCGTTTTAATTCGTTCTGATTATCACCAAAATCCACTTATTAAAAATTATTCTATTGGAAGATGCGCCACCCTGAAAGCAGCGGCGTAGAATGAAATTCACCGACAGATGACTGTCGGTGCAACTGGTTTCATCGATACCTAAAAACGCAGGTATCACCAGCTGTCAGGTGAGTCTTGAAATCGCCGGGATATACCGACAGGTTATATAAATCCCTACGGTTTCTCCTAAAGTAAATACGGAAGGAAAACCATGAGTAAAGAACACAACAGCAGCAAAGAACAGAAGAAAAAGCCCCAGCTGAGTATGAAGGAAAAAAGGGCAGCCAAAGCCGCTAAACGGCAGGCCAGAAATAATCCGGTAGATAACAGCTGATACTTCTGTCAATGAAACTGAAATTTTTGCAGCCGCTTGTCGGCAACAGGATCACGAAAGGCACTCAATGAGTGCCTTTCTCTTTATGGCGGCCAAGGTTATTAAGAGCAACAATCTCTGCGCAACCAACGCCGTGGCACTTTGTCGTAGAGAGCTTTAGCCATCAGCCCCGCCAGTAATAATGCAGAATAGCTGACCACCACCTGCGGTAATACCTCATGTTCGGCACCAATTTGTGGTGTCACCTCGAAGCCAAATGTCGCCACCAGATAATTCACCACAAAACCACTCAACAGCGCCACCCCCAGCACACCACCCAAGTACCCGTACAATGCCCGTTTACCCAGCTCTTTCGACACAATCCCAAGTGTTGCAATATTGGTGGCGGGGCCAGCCAACATAAATACCAATACCGCACCGGGGGAAATCCCTGCCAATAGCAGTCCGGCGGCGACAGGTGTCGAAGCCGTAGCACAGATGTACATAGGGATTGAAATCAACACCATTGCCAACATCGCCAGCACCCCATCACCCCAGCGAGCCAGAAAGTCTGCCGGGACATAGGTAGTCACTACCGCAGCAAAAAACAGTCCCACCAGCAGCCATAGTGCGGTATCTGCCACCAGATCTGTCGCCGCGTACTTGATGCCATGCCAAAGCTTACTCAGGAACGACATTTCTCGATTTTCCGAGGTTTCACCTCCGCAACAACTACTTTTACCGCTGCTGCAGCCACAACTGTCCTCGATTAAGGATTCATACTGCGGGGCTTTATCACTACAGCAACTGTCTGCCGCCTGCGCGGAACCACAGCAACTGCTCTCTTTGGCCGGTTTGACAGAGCAACCGCAAGACGAACTTGCAGTTGCAGTATTAGTGCAACAACTGCTCGGCTTCGATGCCGCCGATGTCACTGGTGAGAACATCCTCCCGGTTACTGGGGTAAATTTGGATACAGCATTGACCTTGTCGGCTTGAGCTTCATCGCGTCCCACCAGTAATCCAGCAACTATCGCGCTGACTACGGCGGCAATTGGGCGAACGACGGCCATAAAAGGCCCAAGGAGCACATAAGAAATCGTGACCGAATCAACTCCGGTTTCTGGCGTTGATACCAGAAACGAAGTCGTCGCCGCTTTTGATGCACCACTACGACGCAAAGCAACTGCAGCGGGAATTACGCCGCAGGAACACAGAGGTAATGGGGCACCGAATAACGCCGCTTTAATAGTACTACCGATACCATTTCCACCAAGCTGCTTGTGCATCCAAGTAGTTGGCACAAACATCTTTAACATACCGGCTAACAGCAACCCCAGTAATAACCATGGGGCAGATTCCATAAACAGCGCGATAAAATTATTCATCAACATTTGCAATCACCCTGTAGCGGTGCATGAATATGTATTGTTTCATCTGGTAACGCTTCAGCGCTGGATACATCACAAGACTCCAACGCCTTTAAAATTGAACAGTGTTCCGCGCTTTCCGGGCCACCACAGCAAGTGTCCGATAACAATTGCAGAGAACGACGAAAGCGATCGAGTTCCGCAATCCGTTGTTGCACCTGCGCGAGTTTGTCGTCCACCATGCCTTTAACATCACCACAAGCGCGGTTGGCCTTGTCCAGCTCGATAGATAACAGTTCTGAAATTTCACTCAGACTGAATCCCACCGCTTTGGCTCGCAGAATAAACTGTAAGCGTGCCGCATCATCGGTGCTGTATACGCGATAACCTGACGCTGTGCGCATGGAAGGCGTCAACAAGCCATGCTTTTCATAAAAGCGCAGCGTATCTGTATTCACTCCGCACATGTTTGCCAGCTCGCCAATGCGTAACATCTGCCCTCACCTATCTTGCCAGTTGAGTATAAACCTTAGAGCTATATCCAAGGTCAAGCTATTTTAACTGAAAATCACTCTCATTTGATAGTTAAGATGATGCGGCTTCGTTCGCCAGAGGCGTATGTGTTGTTCGGCATAAAAAACAACGCGATTGAGGGATTTGCGCTAGAATACCGCCTCCGGCAGCATCCCAGATGCTCAAGGCTGGAGGGACTTTGGCAAAGTTATAAATATATAACTATGATTTTTATAATTTTTCTAAAGTCCTTTGCAATATCTAAACGTGGAAACTGTACTCAAATGACTACTGCCAGACCTATACGTCGTGCGCTGCTCAGCGTCTCAGATAAAACCGGAATCCTTGAATTTGCCCAAGCCTTGCACGCGCAAGGAGTGGAGTTGCTCTCCACAGGTGGCACCGCCCGCCTGTTGGCAGACAACGGCGTACCGGTTATCGAAGTCTCAGACTACACCGGTCATCCGGAAATCATGGACGGCCGAGTAAAAACCCTGCATCCCAAAGTGCACGGTGGCATTTTGGGCCGCCGCGGTCTGGATGAACAAGTGATGCTGGACAACCATATCAGTCCGATCGATCTGGTAGTCGTCAACCTCTACCCCTTTGCCGCCACCGTAGCCAAACCGGGTTGCACACTGGAAGATGCGGTAGAAAACATCGATATCGGTGGACCGACGATGGTGCGTGCCGCCGCGAAAAACCACAAAGATGTCACTATTGTCGTCAATGCTGCGGATTATGACCGCGTGTTAGCCGAAATGGCTGCTAACCAGGGTTCAACCACATTGGCAACCCGCTTTGATCTGGCGATTGCCGCGTTTGAACATACCGCGGCTTATGACGGCATGATCGCTAACTATTTTGGCACTATGGTGCCAGCACATAGCAAAGACAACTGCGACGCTGATTCTAAATTCCCGCGTACCTTCAACACTCAGTTGGTGAAAAAGCAGGATCTGCGTTATGGCGAAAACAGCCATCAGAGCGCGGCATTTTACACTGACCTCAATATTGATGAAGCCTCAGTGGCCACTGCCGTACAACTGCAAGGCAAGGCGCTGTCTTACAACAATATCGCCGATACCGATGCAGCGCTGGAATGTGTGAAGGAATTTGCTGAACCCGCCTGTGTGATTGTTAAGCACGCGAACCCTTGCGGTGTCGCGCTGGGCAGTAACCTGCTAGACGCTTACAACCGGGCATTTAAAACCGATCCAACCTCAGCGTTCGGTGGCATTATCGCGTTTAACCGTGAACTGGATGGCAACACTGCTGCGGCAATCGTTGACCGTCAGTTTGTAGAAGTGATTATTGCGCCAGTGGTTAGTCCGGCCGCTCGAGAAGTCGTTGCCAAGAAAGCGAATGTGCGTTTGCTGGAATGCGGACAGTGGCAGCAACCGACTAAAGGTTACGACTACAAGCGCGTTAACGGTGGTTTGCTGGTGCAGGACCGCGATCAGGGCACCACGACTGAAGCTGACCTGAAAGTCGTGACTAAGCGTCAGCCGACCGCCAGTGAGCTGAAAGATTTACTGTTCTGCTGGAAAGTCGCCAAATTTGTGAAATCCAATGCTATCGTCTACGCCAAAGCGGGAATGACTATTGGCGTAGGTGCCGGCCAGATGAGCCGCGTGTACAGTGCCAAAATCGCGGGGATCAAGGCAGCGGATGAAGGCTTGGTCGTCGAAGGTTCAGTGATGGCATCCGACGCTTTCTTCCCATTCCGTGACGGTATTGATGCAGCAGCAGAGGCTGGCATCAGCTGTATCATTCAACCAGGCGGTTCCATCCGCGATGAAGAAGTGATTGCTGCGGCGGATGAACACGGGATGGCGATGGTCTTTACCGGAATGCGTCATTTCCACCATTGATGATTTGCCCGGGGAGCCAGGCTCCCCGCTGACAGCATTAAGGAATTAACAGATGAAAGTACTCGTGATTGGTAATGGTGGTCGTGAGCACGCCCTGGCTTGGAAAGCTGCACAATCTGCTGACGTAGAGCAGGTATTTGTCGCACCAGGCAATGCCGGCACGGCGCTGGAACCCAAGCTGCAAAATATTGCGATTGATGCGACAGACATTGACAAGCTGTTGGCATTTGCCAAAGCGGAACAGGTAGCACTGACCATCGTCGGCCCCGAAGCACCGTTAGTCCTTGGTGTCGTCGACGCTTTTCGTGCAGCTGGGCAAACCATTTTCGGCCCAACCAAGGCGGCCGCACAATTAGAAGGCTCCAAAGCATTTACTAAGGATTTTCTGGCTCGGCACCATATTCCCACTGCCGACTATCAGAATTTTACCGAAATCGCCCCAGCCAAAGCCTTTGCTGCCACGCTCGCCGCACGTACGGGCTTCCCAGTGGTCATTAAAGCCGACGGGCTGGCTGCCGGTAAAGGCGTAATCATCGCGCAGGATCAGGCCGAAGCCGATGCCGCCATTGATGATATGCTCGCTGGCAACAAATTTGGCGAAGCCGGTTCACGCGTCGTCATTGAAGAGTTTCTGAAAGGCGAAGAAGCCAGCTTTATCGTGATGGTCGATGGTCACAACATTCTGCCGATGGCCACCAGCCAGGATCATAAAGCGCGTGATAATGCGGATAATGGTCCAAATACCGGCGGTATGGGCGCCTATTCCCCCGCGCCAGTGGTCACGCCAGAGATCCATGACTGGGTCATCGCCAATGTCATCCGCCCAACGGTCGATGGGATGGCTGCGGAAGGGAATGTCTATACCGGTTTCCTGTATGCCGGACTGATGATTGCGGCGGATGGCACGTCGAAAGTGCTGGAATACAACTGCCGCTTTGGCGACCCTGAAACCCAACCAATTATGATGCGGTTAAAGTCTGATCTGGTAGCTTTGTGCCTGGCCGCCTGCCGCGGTGAACTGGATCAAGTGACCGCTGAATATGATGAACGCGCTGCCGTAGGTGTAGTGCTGGCTGCCGGGGGTTATCCAGACAGCTATCGTAAAGGGGACGTGATTGAAGGGCTAAGTCTCGGCAATAATGATGCGAAAGTGTTCCATGCTGGCACCAAAATGCAGGATGGTCACGTGGTAACCAATGGGGGTCGGGTGCTGTGTGCAACCGCGCTTGGACATTCCGTTACCGCAGCGCAACAAGCCGCTTATGCACTGGTGGATGAAATTCACTGGGATGATGTGTATTTCCGTACCGATATCGGTTATCGGGCCATCGCCCGTGAACAGCAGCGTTAAACCGCTCAGTTACATTGAAAACCGAAGCAAATGCTTCGGTTTTTTATGGCTGTTTCAGCGACTAACCGCAACGGCTGTCGGCTCTGCCAGCAGTTCTGTTACTAATCGTAACCCGGCGGTTGGCAAACTGTATTGCTGCAAAGGTATGGGGCGTCCGATCACATAGCCTTGTGCATAATTGACACCTATTTCACTCAGCTTGTCGATGATCGCCTGACTTTCGACAAATTCCGCGACTGTTTCGATACCCATAGTACTGCAGACATCATGTATCGATTTCACAATCGCGTAATCGCGGGCATTGACGGCCAATTGCCGCACAAAGCAGCCATCAATCTTCACATAATCGACCGGCAACTCACGCAAGTAGCCGTAGGAAGCGAAGCCACTGCCGAAATCATCTAATGCCAGCGAGAACCCCAATTTTCGCATCGCTTTTAGCATTTCCATCGCCCGTTGCCGATTCTGGATGGCGCTGGTTTCGGTAATTTCAAAGCAAATGCAGCTACTGGGAATAGCATACAGCGCCTGCATATCCGCAATGTAGCTCAACATACCATCGGCACCCAGACTGTTGGCCGATAAGTTAATCGACATGGTAATTTGCTGACATAACGTTCGGTGTGCAGCTAACCAGTCAAATGCCATCCGTATCACTTCTCGATCGACTTCCGGCATCAGCTTGAAGCGTTCTGCCGCGGCAATGAACTGTGCTGGTGGCAAAATACGGCCATGCTCACCTTTAATCCGCAGCAGAATTTCTAACCGCTGCCGACCGCTACCACCATTCAAATTGCGGATCGGCTGGAAATACAACAGCAACTCCCTAGCTTCGATAGCGCGAGTGATCCGTAGTGCCCACTGCGGAGCATTGCGCTCATACGCCAGCTCCTGATTACGCCCATCAAAAATGTGGATTTGATTGCTGCCCTTGCGTTTAGCCGCAATACAAGCAATGTCAGCATCTTTAAGGAGTTCACTGGCCTTTATCGGCTCGCCCTGGCAAAAGGCAATACCGACACTGATGCCTACTCGGTAATGAATGCCCTGGTGGTGGATCGTCTGCAGATGCACCTGATGCACAATCTGTTTCAGTAAGCGTGTCACTTCCACAGCACTGCGATCACGCAGCACGACGCCAAACTCATCTCCCCCCAGTCTGGCTAACAGATCCTGTTCATCCAGCTGTGACGCAATGGCCTTGGCAACCAGTGCCAACATCTGATCACCGGCATCGTGACCACAGTTGTCATTAATCAACTTGAATTGTTCAAGGTCGAGATAACAGATGGCTAATGAGCTGGCATGAGCGACAAATCCCGGTAATCGCTCTTCAAAAGCATTGCGATTGAGTAAAGCCGTAGTACCGTCGTAGTCGGCTTTCTTTTGCAATTGCAGCTTCAAACCTTCTTCATCGGTAATGTCTCTTAGCACGATCACCGAGCCAATAATTTCATCCTCTTCATCATGCAGATTGCTCAGGGCACGGTCCAGTATCCGCGGCTGCGATAACGCCAGACTCATTTTACGATGTTCCGCCTGACGACCGCCGGAGGACATAAACTGCTTAATTTCAGCATCAAGACTATTAGCGCTGTCGAACATCTCACCGAGCGTTGCCTTAAGTGCCTGCCGCCGATTGACGCCGAGTAACTTTTCCGCCTGCGGATTCAAGTAAACAATGCGCGCATGTCGGTCGGTAATTAACACAGCTTCAGCGATGGATTCCAGGGTAATTCGCGAGCGTTCTTTATGGCGACAGATCCGCAGCAGCAACTCATTAATCCTGTCTGCCAGGATACGGAATTCTGCACCGCCCTTACCACTGAGGCGTGCAGGAATACGCGTGTTAGGATCAATTTGTGCTAACTCGTCCATCAACCGTGAAAATGGCGTCAGCAATTTAGTCCGCAACCATAAATACCCTAATGCCACTATCAGTAAACCACATGGGAGTAATAACAACACGATGGGAATACTGCGCCATTGCATCTGTGCCACTAACTGTGGCTGTAGTTGTAATTCCAGCACCACCGGGACATTCCCCACTGACGGCAGCGCCAACCGCTGATAAAGACGATGAGGCGTTGCCTCTGGCAGAATACTAAAGGCTGACAATGGCCTAAGATGAATCACTTGGGTCTGTTCCAGTGCGGCAAGATAGGCGTCATTCAACCAACGACAAGCGATTAATACCTCTCCGTTGGGTAAGCGTATATATCCCAGCATCACTGGCTGATCATCCACCAGCAAAATACCGCTGCTTTCAGATGCCAGCCACGCAGGATTATTGAGCGTGGTGAATAATTGGTGAGTCTCGGGGAAACTGCCCCCCTGCAGCTTATGTAACTGCTGGTGCTGCTCGACAAACAGACTGATGTTATGACCCGCCAATAACGGCTGCCAAGCTCCCTGCACTTCCTTCTGCTGATACACGGGTGCATATAACGTCAGCAGCTGTTGCAGTTGCTCTAAATCTGCCGAGATCTGTTGCTGTATCCGAGCCAGCTCATGCTGCATCATCTGTTGTTGATGTTGTGCAATTCCCTGTTGAAACCACAAATTCAGACAATAGGTGACAACCAGCAGCGCCGGAATGCAAAAACCACCAATAAATAACCGAATACGATTGCCAATATACATAGTGGGAGTCTCGGCACATCTCTCATCAAGGCAGCCAAAAGGAGGCCGGCGCTGTCGATAATGGCAGCACTTACCGGCGGAAAGTCTGTGCATCTTGCCTGAAGCTTTTAGGCAATTTTTTGATTTAGCGCATTTTCGTCAATGGCTATTTTGCAGAAAACGTAAAAGTGTGACGGCTAATATACTGAAAACAATAAAGGCCCGATGTCGGGCCTTTATGCACATTGAGACGGTGACTATTTGTGATATTTACGAGACTGCTCGTGTACCGCTTTCACAAACGCTTCGGCGTGAGCAGGGTCAGCATGCTGGGAAATACCATGTCCCAAGTTAAACACATGACCATTGCCTTCGCCAAATCCAGCCAGAATAGTGGCCACTTCTTCTTCAATGCGCGGAATTGGCGCATACAACATCGACGGGTCCATATTGCCCTGCAACGCCACTTTGTCACCTACGCGGCGGCGAGCTTCAGCAATATCAATGGTCCAGTCCAGCCCCAGAGCATCACAACCAGTAGCTGCCATGGCTTCCAGCCACAGACCGCCACCTTTAGTGAACAGCGTTACTGGCACTCGACGACCTTCGGCTTCACGAGTCAGACCTGCAACAATCTTCTCCATATAACGCAGAGAGAATTCAAGATAGGCTGAATGAGACAGTGCGCCACCCCAGGAATCAAAAATCATCACGGCTTGCGCGCCGTTGGCAATCTGGGCATTCAGATACAAGGTCACCGCATCGGCCAGCTTGTCTAGCAACAGGTGCAGCGCCGCCGGTTCGGCATACATCATGCGCTTAACTTGTTCAAACGTTTTGCTAGAGCCGCCCTCAACCATGTAAGTCGCCAATGTCCAGGGTGAACCAGAGAAGCCGATCAGCGGCACTTCACCTTTCAGCTCACGGCGAATAGTGCTTACCGCTTTCATCACGTAACCCAGTTCCTGTTCTGGATCAGGCACTGGCAGTGCTTTGATGGCTGCCATGGTGTCGGCTTTACGCTCAAAACGAGGACCTTCACCGGCTTCAAAATACAGCCCCAGGCCCATGGCATCAGGCACGGTCAGAATATCGGAGAACAGAATTGCCGCGTCTAAATTGAAACGACGCAATGGTTGCAAAGTCACTTCACAAGCTAAATCAGCATTACGGCACAGTGCCATAAAATCCCCAGCCTGAGCACGTGTGGCACGGTATTCAGGTAAGTAACGTCCAGCCTGACGCATCATCCACACCGGAGTTACGTCAACAGGTTGTCTCAACAAGGCACGCAAATAACGATCGTTCTTCAATTCTGCCATTTGGCTGTTCCTACAGGTTAATTTAGGATTTTCTGGGGCGGTAGTTTAGCATTTGCCACAATAATGTAACCTCTCTAACAGTATTTCTGTGACCCTTAACATGGATATTTCCAGATCAGAAAAATGTGTCAATTATGCAGAATCGGCCACGGATCACGGACCGGGAATAAACCGAAATGAAAAAGGAAAGCACATCTCTTATGTGACTGAAAAAAGTTGCACCAGTTCCCCCCCTTTGGTATAAAAAGTCTGCGCTAGCAAGAACAATCAAGAAGCTCGTCACATCGAGCCCGTCATAATTTTCCTCGCCCAGCGGTAGTTTCTACCGCTGGGCTTTTTATTTTTCGAATGACATTGTCACCAGTCGATAGACTTTAGTCGCTTGTCGGATCTGTTTCAGTTGCCAAGCACCGCTGTAATCGCCTAAATTGAAAGTATTCTAGGCGGGGAAGGAGTGTCATTATGCTGACTGAACTCGAACTGGCAGAACAAAAATGGGGTGGCGCCAGCCGACTGATCGACCGTTGGCTGCACAATCGACGAGAATTACTGAGCCAGTATTTCAAGTTGGCGGGGATACCCTACGGTAAACGTGACAAAAAAAGCCTTCCTGAGGTGGCGCAGGTACATCTGTTCTGTGAACACCTCGTCGATTACATATCAGAATGTCATTTCCGCGTAATTAACCAAATCATGCACTCGTTTCCTGAGGGGCAAAAACTGACCGATCAGCTGTTGCCAAAACTTCTGGAAACCACCGAACTCCTGCTCGATTTTATCGACAAATACGCTGACGTTGAGAGCGACGATATGCTGTTTGAACTGGATGACGATTTAGCCGAGCTGGTGAATACTCTGGAAACTCGTCTGCAATTAGAGGATCGCTTGCTGCAGGTGCTTTACACCTATCGCGTCAAACGAGAAGAAGCGATGCAATCAGCCGTTTAGCAAGGCATGTTGTCGATGAAAAAGGCCAGCATTTGCTGGCCTTTTCTCTTAGCAATGAACTTACACTGCCGTCTGGAAAATCACTTTTCCGGCCTTTTCAGTGTAAGAGCCAATCTTGTCAAAGTTCAGGTAGCGATAAGTATCGGCTGCGGTTGCATCGATTTCCTTCGCATATTCCTGATACTCTGCTGGCGTTGGTAAACGGCCAATCAGTGCAGCGACTGCTGCCAGTTCGGCAGAAGCCAGATACACATTGGCACCGGTTCCCAGACGGTTCGGGAAGTTACGGGTAGAAGTTGATACCACCGTCGCCCCATCGGCGACGCGCGCCTGGTTACCCATACACAGCGAACAGCCAGGAATTTCGATACGCGCACCAGCACGACCGAAAATACCGTAATAGCCTTCTTCGGTCAGTTGGTCCTTATCCATCTTGGTTGGCGGTGCAATCCACAGACGGGTTGGCAAAGTTTTGGCAAACTTATCCAGCACTTTACCCGTAGCACGGAAGTGGCCGATGTTGGTCATACAAGAACCAACGAACACTTCGTCAATCTTGGTATTTGCCACTTCAGACAACAGCCGGGCATCATCTGGATCGTTTGGTGCGCACAGGATCGGTTCTTTAATCTGATCCAAGTCGATTTCAATGACTGCAGCATATTCAGCATCGGCATCGGCTTCCATCAGTTGTGGATTAGCCAACCACTCTTCCATACCCTTGATACGACGTTCCAGCGTGCGACGATCACCGTAGCCTTCTGCAATCATCCACTTCAGCATCACGATGTTAGAATTCAGGTATTCAATGATCGGGGCTTTATCAAGCTTGATGGTACAGCCAGCCGCACTGCGTTCAGCAGACGCATCTGACAGTTCAAAGGCTTGCTCAACCTTCAGATGTTGCAGACCTTCAATCTCCAGGATACGGCCAGAGAAGATGTTCTTCTTACCTTTCTTCTCAACCGTCAGTAAGCCCATTTCGATCGCTTTGTGCGGAATGGCATGCACCAGATCACGCAGAGTGATACCCGGCTGCATTTTGCCACTGAAACGTACCAGCACGGATTCTGGCATATCCAACGGCATTACCCCGGTAGCGGCAGCAAATGCCACCAGACCAGAACCCGCAGGGAAAGAGATCCCAATCGGGAAACGGGTATGCGAGTCACCACCAGTACCGACAGTATCTGGCAGCAGCATACGGTTCAGCCAAGAGTGGATAACACCATCGCCAGGACGCAGTGATACACCACCGCGATTCATGATGAAATCAGGCAGTGTGTGGTGAGTATTCACATCAACTGGTTTTGGATAAGCGGCAGTGTGACAGAAAGACTGCATCACCAAATCGGCACTGAAGCCCAAACAGGCCAGGTCTTTCAGTTCATCACGGGTCATCGGGCCAGTCGTGTCCTGAGACCCGACAGAGGTCATCTTCGGCTCGCAATACTGACCAGGGCGAATACCTGCGACGCCACAAGCTTTACCCACCATCTTCTGGGCGAGGGTGAAACCTTTGCTAGAGGCGGCCACTGCTGCAGGGCGAACAAAGACGTCAGACGCTGGCAGGCCCAGCGTTTCACGTGCCTTGTCTGTCAGACCACGGCCAATGATCAACGGAATACGGCCACCGGCGCGGACTTCATCCAGTAACACATCAGTTTTCAGCTCGAAAGTAGAGATCACTTCGTCTGAGTCATGACGCTTCACTACACCTTGATATGGGTAAACATCAATGATGTCGCCCATTTCCATGTTGCCAACATCCAGTTCAACCGGTAAAGCACCCGCATCTTCCATGGTGTTGAAGAAAATAGGCGCGATCTTGCCACCAAAACAGAAACCGCCAGCGCGCTTGTTAGGCACAAATGGAATATCGTCGCCCATCAACCACAATACTGAGTTAGTGGCTGATTTACGGGAAGAACCAGTACCCACCACATCCCCCACGTAAACCAGTGGGAAGCCTTTGGTTTTCAGTTCTTCAATTTTGCTGATGGGGCCAACCACACCGGATTGATCCGGCTCGATACCATCACGAGCGTTTTTCAGCATCGCCAGTGCATGCAATGGGATATCTGGACGTGACCAGGCATCAGGTGCAGGAGACAGGTCATCGGTGTTAGTCTCGCCGGGGACTTTAAACACTGTCAGGGTAATTTTGTCCGCCAGTTTCGGACGACTGAGGAACCATTCGGCATCAGCCCAGGATTCTACAACCTGCTTGGCGTAACTATTACCTGCCTGCATTTTTTCCACCACATCATGGTAGGCATCGAACATCAGCAGGGTATGAGACAACGCTTTAACCGCAAGAGGTGCCAGATTTTCGTCGTCAAGGAATTTCACCAACGGCTCAATGTTGTAACCGCCTTGCATCGAACCTAACAGTTCAACTGCGTGCTCGGCGCTAACAATAGGAGAGGTCACGGTGCCGCTGGCAACGGCATCAAGGAAGCCGGCTTTAACATAGGCAGCTTCATCAACGCCTGGGGGAATACGGTTTTCCAGCAGATCCAGGATAAATTGTTCTTCACCCGCTGGTGGATTTTTTAGTAGTTCAACCAGTTCGGCAACCTGATGGGCATCCAGCGGTTTTGGGACAACACCCTCGGCGGCACGCTCTGCAACGTGTTTACGATATGCTTCTAGCACGGCAACATTCCTCTTCGTTTAGCGCTCTTACGACTGCCCATTCGCGAGCGCGGGCAGTCCCACAGATTCAACCCTTATTTTCCGCGCAGAAGTATACTACAGCTTTGCAAAAGTATGAATCAGATCACACATGAACCACATAATGCGTGGGGGTAAATTTGTAGGCGCAGAATAAACTAAAGTTTGAAATTCAATAATGATATTAGACAATAGTTTGAAAATTAATCATTTAGATAAAATACAGCGAATTACAGTAGTGTGATATTGTCCTTACAATATTTTGCAGCGACAAACAAGCGCTTGTCAGCCAGTGCCAATTTTACACAATGACGGTATTAACGATGAAAAATACCCCGCTCAACGCAGTAATTTTCGATATGGATGGCGTACTGATCGATTCTGAGCCCGTATGGCAACAGGCGGAATTTGATATTCTTACGGCCAAAGGATTGCCCATCACCAAAGCAGAAATTGCGCAGACCACCGGTCTGCGGATAGACGAGGTGGCTGAATACTGGTATCAGCGTTTTCCTTCCGATGATTTTGATACCGCCATGGTGGCTGACTACATTATCGAGCAGGTCATCCGCTACATCCGCCAGGATGGCAAGGCCATGATCGGCGTTAACGAGGCGCTGCAAGCCTGCCGGACATACCAGTTGAAAGTTGGACTGGCAACCTCCTCATCCAGCAATATTATCGACGCGGTGCTGGAGCAGTTACAGATCCGTGAATATTTTGATGTCATTCAAAGTGCTGAATCACTGCCTTATGGCAAACCGCATCCTGAGGTCTATCTGCGTTGTGCATCAGCCCTTGGTATTGCGCCGGTCAGTTGCCTCGCTGTCGAAGACTCATTTAACGGACTGATTGCTGCTCGTGCCGCCAGAATGCAGACACTGGTGATTCCCGCGTCATCGCAACGGCATGATCCTCGTTGGACAGCCGCGCACCATCAAGCCGACAATTTGCGGCAACTTCCAGCCTTGTTAGCGCAGCTAATAGGCAAGGCATAACTTGAGCTCACACAAAACAAAAGCCAGACGATAGTGTCTGGCTTTTGGGTTCATGAGCAAAACAGTGGTATTACCAGATTTTCACTCGTTGATCTTCGGGTAAATACTCTTTATCGGTCGGTTTCAGATCAAACGCCTTATAGAAACCGTCGATGTTACGTGGCGTAGCCATCGCCCGATAGTGACTGGGAGAATGCGGGTCAGTCAACAAACGGCGCACCAGCTCTGCATCACGATAGTTACGGCGCCATACCTGCGACCAGCCAATGAAGAAGCGTTGATCGCCGGTCAGGCCATCCATAACCGGAGCCTCTTTACCATCAAGACTCAGATGATAAGAGCGCAAGGCGACCGTTAATCCACCCAGATCCCCGATGTTTTCACCTAGCGTCAAATCACCGTTCACATGTTTGCCCGGCAAAGGTTCAAAAGCACTGTATTGTGCCGCCAGGGCTTTACCACGCTTCTGGAACTCTGCACGATCTTTATCGGTCCACCAGTCACGCAGGTTGCCATCACCGTCATATTTGGCGCCTTGGTCGTCAAAACCATGACTGATTTCGTGACCAATCACTGCGCCAATGCCGCCATAGTTCACCGCATCATCCGCCTCCATGTTGAAGAACGGCGGTTGTAAAATTGCGGCCGGGAATACGATTTCATTACCCACTGGGCTGTAGTAAGCATTTACCGTCTGTGGCGTCATGTGCCACTCGGTGCGATCGACTGGCTTGCCAATTTTGTTGAGCATATCGTCGTACTCAAAGCTGGCGGCACGCTGATAGTTAGCCACCAGTTGCTTAGCACTGATCTGCAGTTTGCTATAGTCTTTCCATTTGTCCGGATAGCCAATCTTATAGGTAAACTTCGACAGTTTTTCCTGAGCCGCTTTCTTGGTCGCCGGGGTCATCCATTCCAGTTCGTTAATGCTGACTTCAAAGCCTTTGATCAGGTTTTTGATCATGCTTTCCATGCGCACTTTCGCTTCAGGTTTGAAGTTGCGGGCCACGTATTCTTTACCCACCAGCTCACCGATAACATTGTCAGCACCATCAACCGCCTGCTTCCAGCGCGGCTCCTGTTGCTCGATGCCCTGTAAGGTTTTCTGGTGGAAATCGAAATGCAGATCGGCAAACTGCTTGCTCAGTAACTCGGCATAGCTGTCAACCAAATGGAATGCTAAATAGTCCTTCCAGGCAGAGACTGGAAATTTCTCAAATTCAGCGCCAAATTTTTCGAAGTAAGAAGGCTGGCGCACGATGATGTCGTCGGTTTTACCCGCCAGGCCACTGCCCAATACAAACGCTGCGAAATCGAACTTACCCGTCAGCTTCTGGATCTGCGCCAAGGTCATTTTGTTGTATGACTTATTCGCGTCACGGGACTCCACGCGGGTCCACTGGTTTTTCGCAATCGCCAATTCAATGTTGGCCACATTCGCTACTGCGCTGTCAGCATTAGCATAACCCGCCGCCTTGAGCAGATTACGCACGTATTTGCGCATGGCATCGCGGTTAGCAATAAACTTGGCGTCATCTTTCAGGTAATAATCGCGGTCAGGCAGCGTCAGACCACTTTGGTAAAGATACACACCATATTGACTGGAATTTTTGGCATCATTGTTCACATAGAAACCGAAGGGAATGCTGCTGCCTGACGTCAGCAATTTGCCCATCAACCCGGCAACATCTGCATAGCTGGCAATCGCGGCGATGTCATGCAGTTGCGCTTTTAACGGGGTAATGCCCAGTTTTTCAACTGTCGCGGTGTCCATATAAGCGGTGTAAAAATCCCCGATTTTCTGTTCAGTACTGCCTTTGACTTTATTCGGTTTGGCAGCCGCTTCTTCAACGATCTGCTTCAGTGCCGCTTGGCTTTTTTCATAGAGAACGGTAAACGCCCCGTAATTGGATTTATCTGCCGGGATCTTGGTACGTTGTAGCCATTTACCGTTAACGCTGTAATACAGGTCGTCCTGAAAACGTACTTTTGGATCAAAATTCTCGGTTTCAATACCAGAGACTTTTTTCACTTCTGCCTGAGTCTGTGCCAGCGGTTGGGTTGGCTCACTGGCACACGATGCCAGACCAAGGCTCAAGGCAATCCCCACTGCCAAAGCGCTTATCTTATTCATTGAATTCCCGTTCTCCAGATTAAAAAGGGTGTAACAAGGATAGCAGCCTGACACCTTAGCATCGCCACTACCCGGCCAATAGCCGATTTTTGTAAGGATCTATGAAGCCTGGATCAGAAGTTTTTACCAATAAACAGGTACATGGTCTTTTGACCATCATCACTGAGGCCCATGCCCAATGCTGCCGGGCCCAATGGTGTATTGGTGCCCAGATACAGGCTGCCGGCATATATCAGATCATTGAGTTCCACATGTTCACCCACGCCCCAGACATTCCCCGCTTCAATACTGCTTCCGAGGTAAAGTGGATAATCCTTCATCCCCAGCACATCGCGCCCAAGATCATATTGATAAATAAAGGCGCCAAACAACTTCTGGGCACCCGCGAGCGAGTTTTTATGATAGCCGGAGAGATTAAGGAAGCCGCCAAGATCCGACACGTAGATGGAGAAGTTCTCATCGCCATCCTTATTGACTGAGGCATAGGAAGCCTTGCCCACAAACGAATGACTACCCACACTGACAACACCTTTCCAATCCGCCTGGATCTGCAACGAGCGGTCAGGCCCCGCCACTAAGCCGCCGTTATATTTTTCGTTCCGCAGGTAAACATTGACGGTGACACGGTTGCCGGTGGTTGGAAAACTGATGTTATCCAACGAATCATAAGCAAATTTGAAGTAGGTCCCGTAAGTCGTAAAGTCGATATCATCAACCGCGATGATGTTGGAAATTCGGCCGCTATCAACCGTCAGTCCCAGTTCCAGCAAGCCTTCAGGTAAATAGTTATAGCCAATACCGAGGTCGATCTGATGGGTACTGCGATCCAATTGATAATAAAGAATATTAGCATTGAAGATATCCCAGGATTTCTCTTCATACTGATAACGGGCCCGGCCATAAAACTGCTGGTTTGCATCCAGTGGCTGATAAAACTCTGTACCCAGCATCTTTTCAAAACCAAGCTTCGCTTCGTTACGCCACTCACCACCGTTTTCGGTTAAATCTTTCATGGTCAACGCAAAGTCCAACGTGACCGCCGAGTCCATCGAAAAATCATCTTCCCAGTTAAAACCAAACCGCAAATAGTTAGGCCCCCAGGATTTGGCCTTGGTGGTTACTGTCAGCACCCGACCTTGGTCTGTGTCTTCAAATTCGGCGCTGACTCGTTCAAACTTGTCGAGCGAATATAACCGGTTGATCGCATCATCCAACTGCGCCTTGGTAACCACATCCCCCACGTTAATCCCCAGCACTTGACTCAACAGCGAGTGGCTGACTTTGGCATCATTGTGGTAAACAATCTGGGTCACCGGCCGCTGCACATCCTCCAGCCAACTGCCAGCGATAGCCTTTTTATGTTTTTCATAAGCGGTATAGTCTGCGGCAGACAGTTCCAGTCGTCGCAATTCAGGTAACAATGCTTTCGCGGCAACTTCGCCCGCATGCAGCGCTTTGGGCATATCAGAAAAGTCTGTGGTACTCAGCGAATCAATATTGGGCCGGATTAAAATATCTCGTTCTGTCAGCAGTAATTTCTGCCGTTCAGTACTGGCCTGAGTCAGCATAGTGGATAACTGGTTCAGCACCGCCACCGCACCATTGAGCTGGTTCTTTTTGACCAGCTCCGAACCGATATCCACGGCAATAACAATGTCGGCCCCCATGGCTTTTACCACATCGACCGGCATATTGTTGGCGATGCCACCATCCACCAGAATTTTGCCGTTAATCACTGCGGGCTGCAGCGCGCCGGGGACGGTGGCAGAGGCTTGCATCGCCTGCACCAAACTGCCACTGCTGAGGATCACCGGACGGCTGGTTTCCAGATCAGTCGCCACCGCGCGAAAGGGGATCGCCAAATCATTAAAGCTGCTGTACTCCGGCACCAGACCGGTCGTATTGCGATATAACCGCGACATGCTCTGCCCCAGTAACACGCCGCTTGGGGCCTGCACCTCGCCATCGCGAATCCCCAGATTCAGTGGAATATTGTACTGATCACGCGTTTGCTTTTCCCGGTACGCCAGTTGTTCACGAGGGATCAGATCCGAATAACCGCTGGACCAGTTTTGCTTCATCATCAGCTTTTCAATGTCATCGGCGCTGTATCCCAACGCATACATTCCGCCCACATAAGCGCCGATACTGGTACCCGCGATATAATCCACCGGGATATGGTTAGCCTCTAACACTTTTAACACGCCAACGTGTGCGGCCCCTTTAGCGCCCCCACCACTGAGCACCAAACCAATTTTTGGACGGTCTGACGCCGCCGCAGCAAAAGCACAGCAAAGCGCAAACAGGGTGAGCAGACGGGGAAAAAATGATGACATGATGGCACGGATTCTGTTCAGCAAATGACCGGCATATCTTAACAGAGAAGCCCGGGTAAAAAGAATCTACAACACAGCGATATTATTGCACTGGTTGATATTGCAACAATTGCTGCTCCAACATCTCGAGCGGCGCCGGCTTGGCAAAATAGTACCCCTGAATCACATAACAACCACGGCTGAACACCTGTTCCAGTTGCTCTTTGGTTTCAACGCCCTCAGCAACGACGCTCAGCTTCAGGTTACGGGCCAGTTCGATAATACTGCTCACAATGGCCTGGTCCGCGGAATTAGTGGCAATGTCCAACAGGAAGGAGCGATCGATCTTCAACGCATTGACCTGGAAGTTACGCAGATAGGCCAACGAAGAGTAACCGGTACCAAAATCATCAATCGCGACTTCAATGTTATGTTTACGCAGACGCCGCAGATGCTGCTTTGCAATGTGCAGCTCTTTCATCAACACCCCTTCGGTAATCTCCAGCGTCAGACGATTCGCCGGCATGCCAGTTTGCTGCAAGGTGTCTAGCACAAACTCGATGAAATCGGGTTGCCGAAAATGTACCGCACTGACGTTGACTGAGATGCTGAAATTGAGATTGCTAAACTGCTGACATAAACGCGCGCCATCGAGACAAGCGCGGTGCATCACCCAACGATCAATATCAATGATCAGGCCGCAACTCTCCGCCACTTTAATGAAGATATCCGGCGGCACAAAGCCATCCTGAGGATGCCGCCAACGCAATAGTGCTTCTGCCCCGATACAGCGGTCATCCTGCAGCAGATCAAATTGCCCCTGATACCAGAGTTCAAATTCATCCTGCTCGATGGCTCGCCGTAAGTCGCCTTCTAAGCGCATGTGGTACAGCGCCTCAGCGTTACGTTCCCGGGAGTAGTACTGGAAATTACCGCGACCAGAATCTTTGGCGTGATACATGGCTTGATCGGCGTTTTTAATCAGGTTTTCGGGCTGCTCAGTATCATCGGGCCAGATACTGATACCGATACTGGTGGAAACAAAGAATTCGCGGCCAAATAACCTAAACGGTTGGGCAATTTGCGACAATAAGCGATCACACAGACGGTTGATTAAATCGACATCCCCAGAATTCACCAGAATGACAAATTCATCCCCCCCAAACCGGCACAGCAGTTGACCGTCATCCAGCACCGACTGTAAGCGGTTGGCGGCCTCCACCAGCAAGGCGTCACCCATGCTGTGGCCATAGTAATCATTTACTTGCTTGAAACGGTCCAAGTCGAGGAACAGCAGCGCTAACTTGCCGTTATCCTTACTGGCTCGCGTTATCGCCTGCTCCAAGCGCACCGCAAACAGACTGCGGTTAGGTAAGCCCGTCAGGACGTCATAATTCGCCAGCTTTCTAAGCTCGGCCTCTGACTGTTTTCGTTCGGTAATATCTGAAAAGACAATAACATAATGACGTAACTGCTGAAAATTGTCCTTCATCGCCGAGACATTCAGCCACACCGGGAAACTGCTGCGATTGCGGCTCATCAACTCGCGCTCGCCAGTCCAGGAACTGCGCCCCTCCAGCAATGGAGCCACATGCGCCGCTTTACCGTCGCCGGAACACATGACTTCCCCGACCTGTTTACCGGTCATCTCCTGACGGCTGATCCCTACCAACTCTTCTGCTGCGCGATTCGCCACCTCAATGAACTCGTTGGCATCCAGAATTAACACCCCTTCAGAAGTGTTTTCAAAGGCGCGCGCCAACAGGCTGACCTCGCTTTCCAGCCGTTTAGCGGTCGTCACTTCGCTATAAATACCGGCAATTTTTAATATGGCACCGGTTTCTGGATCCCAGTTCACCGGACGCCCGCGCACTTTTATCCAGCCCCAATGCCCATCGCTACGTTTATAGCGGTATTCCGCATCAAAGCTCGCCAAGTCACCATTCAGCACTTGCTGCCATTGCTGTTCCACGCGTGGACGATCATCCGGGTGCATCGGAAAACCACCAAACTTCACTGTCAGCTGGTCGTTATTCATACCTAGCACATCGCCATGATTATCCAGATAGAACTGATTATCTTGCCGGTACCATTCCCAAAGATCAGAATCACTGCCACGCAACGATTGCCGTAGACGATCATCACTCTCGGTTAACGCGTGGTTAATCTCACGGAAACGCAATACCTGCCGATGGCGGTAGACAATGATGCCTATCAATGCGGCTAACAGCGACAGCATCCACAACGCACGGAACCAGTTGCTTTCCCACCAGTGGATCCGCACTTCAAATGGGAATACCACCGGGGTTTTGTTCCAGACGCCATTGACCTGCCCCAACACCTCGAGGTTATAGGTGCCACCTTTCAGCCCCGCCAGGTTGATTTGAGACTGATTTTCTAACAGCACATAATTCGGTGTTTGATTGCTTCCCGGCTCAAGCAGACGATATTTAATGCTGGTGGCGGCATCCCCCAGATAATTGCTGTTGGATAACTGAAAACTGATGAGCTTAGCGTTTGGGGCTATCTGCATCCCCGGATGGGGCACAATACTGACCATAGTGCGATTTTCATAATAAACCGACACCGACTCCAACACGACACCGAGATCCGCAATACGGTTTTTCATGTGGGGGACATCCAGTAACATCACCCCTTCCGGAGTTCCAACATACAACCCTTTGGCCGCATCATAATAGATGGCACCTTCGTTGAGCTCCGGTGCGATCAAGCCATCGGTATATCCCAGAACCAACAACTCGCCGTTGTGCTTGTTCTGCCGGATGATTTTTTTCGGACAGCCCACTACTCTAAAATCTTTGGTATCTTTCAGGAAATACACACCATCACACTCGACCTGCCATTGGTCGGTCAGACTGTGGATCTCCGAGGTTTTAATATTTAATGCCTGCATACCGAGACTGCGCGTACCAAGCCAGAAGGTATCATCGCTCACCTGCAGTATCTGGTTGATAATTGATTTCTTTAACACGTCACTATTGACGCTTTCTATCCGATGAAAAACTTCAGTGCTATCGAAATATCCTAAGAATTTGTCACCACCCACCCACAAGCGATGTTGCCAGTCCCGATATAAACCAAAGACAATGAGGCGCTCTTGGTCAGTGTCTACGCCTGGGAGGTGGATACGTTCAATATCCCCCCCTTGTACCCAGTGATACAGTCCATAATTTGTCCCGAGCCACCAATTTTTGCCTTCATGCAGCACGTTATATACGCCTTTATGAGCAAGCACCCCCGCTGGTGCCTCAGCGGTAACCAGTCGCGTCCCTTTATGGGCAACTTTATCGAAGATATACAAGCCATTGGTCGTCGATAACAGCCAATGTGCTGCATCTATCGCATCGATACGATAGATGCTATCACTCGGGTCCATCCCTTCGATTCCGTAGCGGTCCGAGATTTTGCTGGTGAGATTGACCTGATATAACGCTCCGTTACTGCCAAGCCACAGCGAGCTATCATCGGCGGCGATGGACCACACCGTATCAATATTCAATTTATACGGGGGATCATTACTGATGCTGTCCAGCAAAAAATCGGGGGTCTCTGCCAGAATCGCTAACGGATTTCCGGTTCCGGCAACCCACACCAGTCCATGTTGATCAATTAACAGCGCATTCGGGCTGTCGATCCCAGCGCGTTGCTTCAGTTGATCTTTATAGGAAATAATCCGGTGTTCATTGGGGAAATATTTCAGCAGTCCACCACGGATAACGACCCACAGATTACCTTTTTCATCCTCAGCCACCATGCGGCACAAATATGGTATTTGCGGCACAATAGCAATCTTTAGTGTTTCGAGATCCAACTGGTATAAACCGTCACCGCCGGAAATCCATACGCGGTTTTGGCTGTCCTGATACAAGCTGTAAACACTGCCGGATGCACGTTTCCATGACAATGACGCTAACGCGTTGCCCTGCTGATCGTATAGCCACAGGTGCCGACTGTTACCCAACACTAAACGGCCATCACTCATTAACAACATGCGGTTCCAACTGCCATCTGTCATTTTCGGAAGACTAAACAGCTCGCGTAGTTGTTGAACATCTTTTGAAAGCCGCCAGACTTTGCCCTGCGCCGAGAGCAACAGCAGATCACCGTTTGGTAACGGCGCCGTAGCTCTTAGGGCACTACCATCAAAATCGGGAAAAAACGTTGGCGTGCCGAAACGGCGAAACGAATTGTTGTGAATGTTGTATAGGTAGGTATTACGTTCAGTCACCGTCAGCAGATATTGATGATCGACTTTAGCGACTAACAGAAAGTACTCTTCATCCAGACGGGAATTAGTTGCAGATTTATCAACGCGCCGTACCACGTTATTACTGACACGATACAAGCCCTGCTCGGTCGCTAGCCAAATAAACCCGTAGTCATCCGTGGTCATATCCTGAATGGCAGAATTTCCCATACCATCTCTGGCAGAAAATACGCGCTGCACTAACTCACCGGCAATAGCGCATGAGCTACCCAGTAGCAGGTAAATAACGCATACCACTATTGCAAATATCTGTCTGTTCATTCCTGACTACGACGGCCACATAGATAAAAATTAGGCCCTGACGGGGACGCTACCATATAAACACATTTTATTTACAAAATCAGCTGATACTTTTATCGCTGATACCTAATAAACAAAAGCCCGGCACGAATACCGGGCTTTACGTTAACAGATCAACTTAGCGATTACTTATTCTTTTTCGCCTTAGGATTAGGCAGGTCAGTAATAGAACCTTCGTAGATTTCCGCAGCCAGACCAATAGATTCATGCAGTGTTGGATGTGCATGGATAGTCAGCGCGATATCTTCTGCGTCACAACCCATTTCCACGGCCAACCCGATTTCGCCCAGCAGTTCACCGGCATTTACCCCAACCAGTGCACCACCAATGATACGGTGAGTATCTTTATCAAAAATCAGCTTGGTCATCCCTTCGCTAGCTTCTGACGCAATCGCACGACCGCTGGCAGCCCATGGGAATACTGCAGTTTCGTATGCAATACCCTGTTCTTTTGCCTGCTTTTCAGTCAGACCTACCCACGCCACTTCTGGATCGGTGTAGGCGATAGAGGGGATCACTTTCGGATCGAAGAAGTGTTTCAGACCAGAGATCACTTCTGCCGCCACATGGCCTTCATGCACGCCTTTGTGCGCCAGCATTGGCTGCCCGACGATGTCACCCACTGCGAAGATGTGTGGCACATTGGTACGCATCTGCTTATCAACATTGATAAAACCACGTTCATCGATCTTCACGCCAGCTTTGTCAGCATCAATCAGCTTACCGTTAGGGGTACGACCGATGGCCACCAGCACGGCATCATAGCGCACGGGTTCAGCAGGTGCAGACTTGCCTTCCATAGTGACATAAATGCCATCATCTTTGGCTTCGACAGCTGTCACTTTGGTTTCCAGCATCAGCTTGAATTTCTTACTGATCTGCTTGGTGAAGTTTTTCACAATATCTTTGTCAGCGGCAGGGATCACCTGATCGAACATTTCCACCACTTCGATATCGCTACCCAGAGCAGAGTACACAGTCCCCATTTCCAGACCGATAATCCCACCACCCATTACCAGCAGTTTGTTAGGCACTTCTTTCAATGCCAGTGCATCAGTAGAGTCCCAAATCCGAGGATCTTCATGAGGAATGAATGGCAATTGGATCGGACGGCTACCCGCAGCAATAATGGCGTTGTCAAAGTTAACCGTAGTCTTGCTACCATCTTCAGCAGTCACTTCAATGCTGTTAGGACCGGCAAATTTACCGAAACCGTTAACCACTTTCACTTTGCGCATCTTAGACATGCCGCCCAGACCACCGGTCAGCTGACTAATCACTTTTTCTTTAAATGCACGCAATTTATCGATATCGATCTGTGGTTCGCCGAAAGTGACACCGTTAGCTGCCATGTGTTTGGCTTCTTCAATCACTTTGGCAACATGCAGCAAGGCTTTGGAAGGGATACAACCCACATTCAGGCAAACACCGCCAAGAGTGCTGTAACGTTCAACAATCACTGTTTCCAGACCCAGATCCGCTGCACGGAAAGCGGCTGAATAGCCTGCGGGGCCGGCACCTAATACCACAACCTGTGTTTTGATTTCGTTACTCATTTTTTCCTCTGATTTGTTTCAGTCCGTCGGGACGGCCAGCCCAACCTTGGAGCCTTCAACCACTTTACCGTCATGAAAGTGGCTGCATTTTAACCTTTAGATGACCGTGGCCACAATAAAACGTAAGGCTGACCCAATTGGTCAGCCTTTGTGATTACATAATTAATGTCCGAATGTCAGACAGGTAGCTTGACAGCGTTACGCTGAAACGCGCGGCCAGCGCTCCGTCAATCACCCGGTGATCGTATGACAAAGATAACGGGCACATCAGCCGCGGAATGAACTCTTTACCATTCCACTTCGGCTTAAACTCAGACTTAGACACGCCGAGAATTGCGACATCCGGATAGTTAACGATTGGGGTAAATGCAGTACCACCAATACCACCTAGACTCGAGATAGTGAAACAGCTGCCCTGCATATCTGCCGCTTTCAGTTTGCCATCACGGGCTTTAGCAGAGATGTCCGCCAATTCCTGACTCAGTTCCACGATGCCTTTCTTATCCACGTCGCGGAATACCGGCACCACCAGACCATTAGGCGTATCGACTGCTACGCCAATGTGGTAGTACTTTTTCTGGATCAGGGATTCGCCATCCGGGCTCAGACTGGAGTTGAATGTCGGAAAATCCTTCAAGGCTTTCGCTACGGCTTTCATCATAAACACCAGCGGGGTGAACTTGATGTTCTGCTTTTTCTTGGCAGCCAGTTCGTTCTGCTGTTTACGGAAAGCTTCCAGCTCGGTGATATCAGCTTCGTCGAATTGGGTAACATGAGGGATTGTGACCCAGTTACGATGCAGATTCGGACCAGAGATTTTCTGAATACGCGTCAGCGGCACTTCGACCACTTCACCAAACTTACTGAAATCGACCTTAGGTGCATCAATCACTTGCAGACCATTACCGCCACCGACGGCTGTCGCAGCTGAGGCTTTGGGTCGTGACAGTTCATAGCGGACATAGGCCTGAACATCTTCTTTCTGGATGCGACCTTTGCGACCAGAACCTTTGACCAGGCTCAAGTCCACACCAAACTCACGCGCTAAACGGCGCACTGATGGCGAGGCAAACACAACGCCGGTGCTTGGCTGTACGCCAGCACTTGGATGATACGGTACGGGTGGGCGACTTGGTTGCGCTGCGGCCACTGGAGCTGCAGTTGGTGCTGGTGCAGCGGCTTCTGCCTGTGGGGCTGGGGCTGAAGCGGCAACGGCCACACCCTGCACTTCCACCTTGGCAATGATACTGCCTTCAGAAACTTTATCGCCGACCTTGACGATCAGCTCAGTCACCTTGCCTGCAACTGGTGCGGGTACTTCCATGGTCGCTTTATCGCTTTCAAGGGTAATCAGCCCCTGGTCTACGCTGACGATATCGCCAACAGCGACCAGCAATTCTATGACATCAACATCGGTAGAACCGCCGATATCGGGTACTTTAATTTCCTGTATGGAAGCAACGGCAGGAGCGGCTGCCACTGGTGCAGCTTCTGGAGCAACAGGTGCGGCAACAGGCGCAGGTTCTGCAGCGACTGGCGCTGGGGCAGCAGCGGCGCCGCCAGCAACTTCCAATAACAGGATCAAGGAACCTTCAGAAACCTTGTCACCGACTTTGATTTTGAGTGATTTCACCACACCCGCCTGCGGTGCCGGTACGTCCATTGTGGCTTTGTCAGTTTCCAGTGTGATCAGACCGGCATCGGCTTCGATGCTATCGCCTTCTTTCACCAGCACTTCAATCACGTCGACATCTTTAGCATCGCCAATATCAGGTACGGTTACTTCAATCACCTGACTCGCCGCCGCAACGACTGGGGCGGTAGCAACAGCTGCTGCCGCTTTAGGCGCTTCGGCTTTAACCGGCTCAACTTTCGGAGCTTCTGCTTTTGCCGCTTGTGGTGCCGTAGCAGCACCTTCAGCCGCCAACAACGCAATCAAGGTACCTTCAGAGACTTTATCGCCCACCGCTACTTTCAGCGCTTGCAGTACCCCGGCAAATGGTGCCGGGATATCCATCGTCGCTTTATCACTTTCAACGGTAATGATGGCGTCTTCAGCAGCCAGGCTATCGCCTACGCTGGCACAGATCTCAATCACCTGCACCTCGTCACCGCCGATATCGGGCACCAGTACTTCTTTTAAATCTGCCATTCTGTTTCCCTCTTACGCGAACAGTGGGTTGATCTTATCGGTATCGATACCGTATTCAGCGATTGCTTTAGTCAACACATCAACTGGCAATTCGCCACGATCTACCAAGGATTTCAGCGCTGCAATCACAATGTAAGTGGCATCCACTTCAAAGTGGTGGCGCAGATTAGCGCGGCTATCGCTACGCCCGAAACCATCGGTACCCAATACTTTGTAATCCGTTGGTACAAACGCCCGTAACTGTTCACCGTAAAGCTTCATATAATCACTGGCCGCAATTGCCGGTGCATCCTTGGACAACACTTTAGCAACGTATGGCACTTTTGGTGTTTCAGTTGGATGCAGCATATTCCAGCGTTCACAATCCTGACCTTCACGCGCCAGTTCGTTAAAGCTGGTAACGCTGAACACATCAGCACTGATACCGTAATCTTTTGCCAACGCCTGAGCCGCTTTACGTACCTGTTCCAGAATAGTGCCACAGCCCATCAGCTGCACTTTACCTTTGCCGGAGCCAGCAACACTTTCCAGTTTGTAGATACCTTTTACAATGCCTTCTTCCACGCCTTCTGGCATTTCCGGCTGCACGTAGTTTTCGTTCATGGTGGTCAGGTAGTAGAAGATATCTTCCTGATTTTCGCCATACATACGGCGGATACCATCTTGAACAATCACGGCAATTTCATAGCCGTAAGTCGGATCATAACTGATACAACTTGGGATGGTGTTCGCCAGGATATGGCTATGACCGTCCTGATGCTGCAAACCTTCACCGTTCAGCGTTGTACGACCCGAAGTACCGCCGACTAGGAAACCACGAGCACGCAGGTCACCTGCCGCCCAGGCCAGATCGCCGATACGCTGGAAACCGAACATGGAGTAGTAGATGTAGAACGGGATCATCGGTGAATCGTTAACGGAATAACTGGTCGCCGCAGAAACCCAAGATGCCATCGCGCCGAGTTCGTTAATCCCTTCCTGCAATACCTGGCCAGACTTATCTTCACGGTAGTAAGCCACCTGGTCTTTATCCTGAGGCACGTATTTCTGCCCTTCATGAGCATAAATCCCAACCTGGCGGAACAGACCTTCCATACCAAAGGTACGGGCTTCATCAGGAATGATCGGCACGATATTTTTGCCGACACCTTTGTCTTTCAGCAACGCGGTCAGCACCCGCACAAACGCCATGGTAGTGGAGATTTCACGACCATTAGAGCCTTTCAGTACGGCGTCAAAAATCTTCAATGATGGCACATCAAGATCTTCAGTGAACTTCTGACGACGAGAAGGCAGATAGCCACCTAAAGCTTCACGACGAGCCTTGAGGTATTTCACTTCTTCTGAATCTGGACCTGGATGGTAGAAAGGGACTTCATCCAGTTTGTCATCAGGAATTGGGATATTGAAACGATCACGGAAGTAACGGATAGATTCGATATCCATTTTCTTCACGTTGTGCGCGATATTTTTACCTTCACCGGCATCACCCAGACCATAACCTTTTACGGTCTTGGCCAGAATCACTGTTGGGCGGCCTTTGGTATTCTTAGCGTGCTGCAACGCCGCATAAATCTTCACCGGATCGTGACCACCACGGTTCAGACGCCAGATGTCATCATCAGACATGTTGGCAACCATCTCGGCAGTCTCAGGGTACTTGCCAAAGAAGTGTTCGCGCGTCCAGGCACCTCCTTTGGCTTTACAGTTCTGGTATTCACCGTCAACGGTTTCTTCCATCAACTGCAGCAACTTACCACTGGTATCGCGAGCTAACAGCGGATCCCAGTAACGGCCCCAGATCACCTTGACCACTTCCCAGCCAGCGCCGCGGAATTCCCCTTCCAGTTCCTGAATAATCTTGCCGTTACCACGGACCGGACCGTCCAGACGCTGCAGGTTACAGTTGATGATAAATACCAGATTGTCCAACTCTTCACGCGCGGCCAGACCAATGGCACCCAGGGCTTCTGGCTCATCCACTTCGCCATCGCCGAGGAAGCAGTACACGGTCTGTTCTGAACAATCTTTAATGCCGCGGTCAGTCAGATACTTCAGGAAACGTGCCTGATAAATCGCCTGAATTGGACCCAAGCCCATCGATACGGTAGGGAACTGCCAGTAGTCCGACATCAGTTTAGGGTGTGGATAAGAAGACAGGCCTTTGCCATCCACTTCCTGACGGAAATTTGCCAGTTGATCTTCAGTCAGACGACCTTCGAGGAATGAACGGGAATAAATCCCTGGCGCAATGTGCCCCTGGAAGTACACCAAATCACCGCCGTCTTTGGCGTTAGGCGCACGGAAGAAATGGTTGAAACACACGTCATAGATAGTGGCACTAGAGGCAAAACTGGAAATATGACCACCAAGCTCCAGATCCTTTTTGGAACCCCGCAGCACCATCGCCAAAGCGTTCCAGCGGATAATCGCACGAATACGACGTTCCAGCCCCTGATCACCTGGCATCTGCGGTTCCTGACCAGCAGGAATGGTATTGACGTATGCAGTTGTTGCAGAGTACGGCAGATAAGTACCGTTACGACGAGCCTTGTCGATCAGCTTTTCCAGCAGATAATGAGCACGTTCCGGCCCTTCCTGCTCTAATACTGCTTGCAGGGCATCCAGCCACTCCTGAGTCTCTAATGGATCCAAGTCTTGTAGCATATTTTCAGACATGACACTGTCCTTATCTATACATTGTAAAAGTTGTGATTGCGATGTCCTCGGCGCCCAAAACGCCCGGATTACACACCGCTCTTCAAACGGCGCAGGCTACGCTGCAACCGACTGTCTTCTTCCCTTACCGACAACATGACTTCCTCTATATAGCTCAAGTGTTCGTTGGATGCTTCACGTGCGGCTTCAGGATCGCGACGAACGATCGCGGCAAGCAAAGCCCGCCGGTGCTCGTTAGCCTTGTGGGTGGCTTCTTCGCGTCGGCTCAGAAGCTCTAGGTTTTCGGCTACATTTTTGTGCAGCACAGCTGTTAAACTCAGTACCAGATGCAGCATCGCCATGTTATGCGAAGCTTCTGCCACTGTCCGGTAGAAATCGACAATCGCACTGGCTTGTTCAGTAATCCCCGATGCACTTTCTACGCGGTCGATACAATCTTGCAGATTCTGCATATCCGTATCAGTACCCCGCAGCGCGGCGAAATAAGCCATCATCCCTTCGGTAGCATGACGAAACTCCAGCAAGTCATATTGGCTTTCACTGTCGTGTTGCATCAATTCCACAATTGGGTCAGACAGGCTTTGCCACAATTGCTGCTTCACATAGGTGCCACCACCCTGGCGGCGCAGCAACAACCCTTTAGCTTCAAGCTTCTGGATGGCTTCCCTTAAAGAAGGGCGGGAAACTTCGAACTGCAATGCCAGTTCACGTTCAGGAGGGAGTTTTTGACCAGGCTTCAAGCTGCCTTCAAGAATCATCTGCTCCAGTTGATTCATGATAACGTCAGAAATTTTTGGCTGACTGATTTTGCTATAAGCCATAACGGGCACTCAGCTCCATTTTGTAAATTGGTCTTACCAATTCCTCCGGGTGAGCGCACTTTAACAAATCACAATTTTATTGTCTAGATAGTGATCTACGTCAATTAAACCCACAATATGTGAGCATGCCCTAAACAACAAGGTTTTGGAAGGTAGCCATTAGCCTAAAGTCTAATGGCCTATCCGCGATTATTTTCATTATTGCTGACAATTATCAGCAGAGTATCGGCCTACATTATAGTCTGCCGCCAGCCAAAACCAGCATCAGCACCACAAAAACCAGCAAAAATCTTTCACGACACTGCACGCCAATAATTAGCGCCTTATCAGCCACACCTGAATACCTTATCTGACCCAACCAAAAATGGTCAGCAATGACAGGATAGTCAACAGCAGCACAAAATTACGCTTACTGAGCGCCAGCAACGCTATCGTGGAACGCACACAGATAGGGGCTAACGTTTCTTCCGGCATCACCTCCGCCGCCACAGCGACGCCGGTAATGATGCTGCGGGGTTTACAGCGCCAATCGAAGGCTAACTCACGCCACCGGCTAAAACCGGAAGAAAACTGACCACTGAAAACAAACCCGAGTGCCACCAGTCTTGCGGGCAACCAGTCCAACACATAGAGCAGCCCCGGCAGTAACGGCCAGTCAGCATCGTGACGTTTCCGCTCTTCAGCAAAGAAACGTACGGTACAGTAAAACACTACCCCTACTGGTCCAAACACTATTAAAAACAAGGCGACGGCGGCGTAATAACGATAATTAATCCAGGCGGCCATCTGTCCGACTCTGGCACCCAGTTCTTTTTCGCTAACGGCATCCACACAGTCGGTGCAGTCCAGTTCACCTGCATATAAATAGCAAGCTTCGACATCACCACGACAGGCAGCCTGCATATATCGCTTAAATACCGCGCGTTGCTTTTGGTGTGAAAAACACACCATGCCAAATACCACCCAAACCATGAGCGTCAGCAAGCCAAAAAACCAACCATTAACGACCCACAGCAGCACCGCCACCGATACAGTGGGCAACAATAATGCCAGTAACATCCCCGGCAATGAGTGCAGTAGATTGCCGGCAAAAAGATGCTGTTGATACCAGTGCAAACCGTTATCCAGCTGCAAGGCACCAGGCAATAACTTGAGTCGCTCAATAATGATGGCGACCAACAGGGAAAACAGAGCCATGTTTCTCTCCAGTTTCAATCCTGCGTTACAGGCAGGAAAGGAAATTTCTTATTGCGTGAGCTGGAAACGGTATCGTTCACGCCGCAACTTGGTACTCAACATTCCGGCCATGACCGTAAAACGCCGTTAAACCGCCGCCAAATATCGCTGCCAGTCAAATCCTGGCCCCGGATCGGTCTTGCGACCCGGCGCAATATCGCAGTGACCGACAATCCGCTTTTTGACAATCATAGGATAAATTGTCATCAATTCACGGGTAAGCTGCTGTAATTGTTGGTACTGAATATCGGTATAGCCGGAAGTATCTGTGCCCTCCAGTTCGATCCCCACCGCGAAATCATTACAGCCAATGCGTCCGTCAAAACTCGAGACTCCGGCGTGCCAGGCTCGTTCGTCACAAGAGACAAACTGCACGATTTCACCGTCACGACGGATCAGAAAGTGCGCCGATACTTCAAGTCCCTGTAGCTCCGCAAAGCTCGCATCGGCATGACAGTCCAGCGTTCCCAGAAATAACTGCTCAATATAAGGCAAGCCAAAACAACCGGCGGGCAAACTGATGTTGTGAATCACCAGCAAACTCACTTCGTTGGTGGGCCGCGCATTAAAATGAGGTGACGGACACTTCCGCGCGTCGCGGTACCAGCCTTCAAACCAATATCTGTCCACGCTGTGCAAACCTTGTTCAGTAGCAGTAAATTAATGCGGTTCAATACTTTACCAGTATTCTTTAGCGCCGCAAATGCCCATGCGTCTACAATGCACAGCTGCGCTAAGACTGCCCAATATGCTAATCTTGCTACTAGGCTCAGCAAGTTAATCTCAGGACAGTTAAATGCTGGAAAATGACATTTGCGTCAGTGTTAAAGCGGCTCTTGATGAGGATTTAGGCCACCTCAATGCCAGTGAAGGTGATATCACTGCACTGTTAATCCCAGAAGACCAACATGGTGAAGCCGTGTTGATCACCCGTGAAGAAGGGGTGTTTTGCGGCAAAGCCTGGGCCGAACAGGTGTTCTATCAACTGGGCGGTAATGTGGCGCTGCACTGGCATGTAGATGACGGCGATTTGCTGGTGCCGAATCAGAAACTTTGCGACCTTTCTGGCCCAGCCCGCAGCTTATTGACGGGCGAGCGCACGGCAATGAACTTTATCCAGACGCTGTCAGGTGTCGCCACCTTGACCAAAATCTACAGTGATAAACTCGCCGGCACCTCATGTCAGTTGCTGGATACGCGCAAAACCCTTCCCGGCCTGCGCACCGCCCAAAAATATGCCGTCACCTGTGGCGGCGGTAAAAATCACCGTATTGGTCTGTTCGATGCGTTTTTAATTAAAGAGAACCACATTCTCGCTTGTGGTGGCATCGCTAAAGCCATTAATGCCGCCAGAGCCTTGCGGCCAGATAAACCCGTGGAAGTCGAAGTGGAAAATCTGGATGAATTACGACAAGCATTAGATGCCGAAGCCGACATTATCATGCTGGATAATTTTAATATCACCGACATGTTGGCCGCGGTGGAACTTAATAAACAGTACCTTGAGCAGCAAAAAGGCGCCAAACTCGAAGTTTCCGGCAATGTCACACTGGAATCAATTACTACCTTTGCTAATACCGGCGTTGATTATATTTCTGTCGGCGCGTTGACAAAACATGTGTGCGCGCTGGATCTATCCATGCGATTTAAAGGTTAATCCTATTGTTAATGAATAGTTTTAACAAATGTGCCGGATTGACAGTCAGCAATAATCCCAGTCTTTGTTGAAATTATTCATAAAATATCACTTTTATTGTCATTTTGCGGTTCGAAAATCGTGATAAAACGACCTCAGAACTATCCAAACTGATATTTTGTTAACATTGTTTTTTTGACGTTTGCAGCATGGTTGACGCTATCGCAGCCGCTGCCAAATTAACGACAGCAATGCGACTGTAATAAGGCTCACAACTCACGGAAAATCCATTAAAAATGCGAAAAAATGTGATTTAGGCATTTTCATTCGATTCACAATGTAATAACTTTTAGGCGTGGCGAGATGGCCGTTATGGCCTACAGCCCGTAGGCGAGAGTAAATTCAGTAAAATTTACAACTGTTTTAATTTTTACAATTTTAACATTTATGTCATATTTTCTAGATTATTCTCATCATCGTTGGGGCATAGCGCCCTGACATAACGGCAAAAGTGACACTCAACAACAAATTTTGCTGCTGTAGGCAGAAACTGAGGTTAACCTGATGCTGGTTGTCGCTGATATCTACGCGTATGATATCGATGACACAACAAGGCGGTGCACAAAAACGGCCGATGAGCTCGTTAGTGTACGGGGTCGCTGAGGATGCTGAACAAACTGAATTCCGGTTGAATTTAGGCTTGGTTAGCATTAGTAAGAGTTAACACAGGTAACGCATGCCGTGTTCCGTGTCTCGCGTTTTCTGGTCGGGAGTTCTGTTGAACCCTCGACGAGGACCAAATGAGAAGGAACTCTGCCGCACTACCGTCAGTAATGCCGCATCAGTTTTTAAACGGAGAGAGATATGAAAGGTATGAAACGCAACACTAAAGGCTTCACCCTGATCGAATTGATGATCGTAGTGGCCATCATCGGTATTCTGGCCGCTATCGCGCTGCCTGCTTATAAAGATTATGTGACTACATCTGAAGGGGGGGCTGCGATGAAAGGTCTTTCATCATTTGCACAAAAAGTTCAGACGTGTGTCCAAACTGGTATTGGATGTAGTAAAACACCAAACGAGTTATCTGCAGAAATTTCAAAAAACAAACAAATTACAGCAGGATTTACTGATCCAGTGCAAGGGACCGGAACAACACTAACATGGGTTACAACTCACTGTAGCTTGGCGGGTGTCTTTGATAATGATGGAGGAGTCACCTTCACTATGACTGCCGTCTCTGGAGACGCTAACGATTTGGCGTTGTGTAAGAAAGGTGCTGGTCTGAAATAACAATGCCAACTACAGGCCTTCATTTAGGATTATCGACACTGTTTATCCGTAAGGGTCTGCTGGATGAAAGCAGACTCGCGGAGGCCGTAGCGCAATCCCGAAAAAGCAAACAGTCACTGGTCACCACCTTGGTGGCCAGTAGACTGTTATCAGCGCGCACGATTGCTGAACTTTGCTATGAAGAGTATGGCACCCCGTTACTGGACTTGGCTGAGTTCGACATCAGCAGCATTCCGGAAGAATTTTTAAACCGAAAACTCATCGATAAGCATCGCTGTTTGCCGCTATTTAAACGCGGTAACCGCCTTTATATTGCGACCTCTGACCCCACCAATATTGCAGCGCTGGAAGATTTTCAGTTCAGTGCCGGACTGCACGCTGAAGCCATCCTAGTAGAAGAAGATAAGCTAGCCAAAGCACTGGATAAAGTGCTGGAAGAAGATATTAGCGCGTTAGATCTCAGTGGCATTGATGAAAATGCCTTGGCTGGAATTGAAGTCGCTGATGCAGAGAATCGCCTAGATGACCCTACAGAAGCCGCTGATGATGCCCCAATTGTTATCTATATTAATAAAATTTTAACTGATGCCATTCGTAAGGGAGCGTCAGATTTGCATTTCGAACCTTACGAAAAGAAATACCGCATCCGTTTTCGTATTGATGGCATTTTACATGAAATGTCGGCGCCTCCCATTAACTTGGCCTCAAGAATTTCTGCCCGCTTAAAGGTGATGTCCAAGCTGGATATCGCTGAACGTCGGGTGCCACAGGATGGCCGCATCAAGATGAAGCTGTCCCGCAATAAAAGCATCGATTTTCGTGTCAGTACCCTGCCCACGCTCTGGGGTGAAAAGATTGTGATGCGTATTCTCGACTCTTCCTCAGCACAGCTCGGTATCGAGAAATTGGGCTATGAAGAAGATCAGAAACAGGCTTATCTGGAGATGCTGTCACGCCCGCAAGGGATGATTTTGGTCACTGGCCCGACCGGTTCTGGGAAAACCGTGTCGCTGTATACCGGGCTCAATATTCTCAATACCGAAGAGCGCAATATTTCTACCGCTGAAGACCCGGTGGAAATTAACCTCGAAGGCGTCAACCAGGTTCATATCAATATTAAAGCCGGACTGACCTTTGCTTCGGCGCTACGTTCGTTCTTACGTCAGGACCCGGACGTAGTGATGGTCGGGGAAATCCGCGATTTGGAAACCGCCGAAATCGCCATTAAAGCGGCGCAGACAGGCCATTTAGTACTGTCTACCCTGCATACCAACTCCTCTGCGGAAACCCTCACTCGTCTGCTCAATATGGGGGTTCCTGGCTATAACATTGCCAGCTCAGTCAATCTAATTATTGCGCAGCGATTGGCCCGTCGTTTATGCGTCGAATGTCGGCAACCTGAAGAGATCCCGGCACATGAGCTGCTAAATTTGGGATTCAGTCAAGAACAAGTCGATCAAGGATTTACGGTTTACAAGCCTTGTGGCTGTGAGCACTGTTCCGGCGGTTATAAAGGCCGTGTCGGTATCTATGAAGTGATGAAGATGTCCGATGAAATCGCCAGGGTGATTATGGAAGGCGGTAATTCCTTACAAATTGCTAAGATGGCGAAAGAGCAAGGCATGCGTGATCTACGGCAATCGGGATTACTAAAAGTAATAGAGGGCGTGACCAGCATTGCCGAAGTCAACCGCGTCACGAGTTTCTGACCGATAAGTGAAGCTAAACTACAAAATAATTCTTCATACAAGCTAGGCGCAAAGGAACCTGATTATGGCGACAGCAACTGCGACCCGCAAAACTGCCAAAAAGCAAAAACAACTGAAAGCGCCCACCATCTATACCTTCGAATGGAAAGGTACCAACCGTGACGGCAATAAAACCAGTGGCGAACTTCGTGGAACCTCTCCCACCGAAATAAAAAACCAGCTGAAAAGCCAAGGCATTATTCCCAAATCCGTCGTCAAAAAATCCAATGGTTTGTTTAGTAATGAAAATAAAAAAATCAAACCCATGGATATCGCGATGGTTACTCGCCAAATTGCGACAATGCTGGCGGCAGGGGTGCCATTAGTTACTTCTATTGATTTAGTGGGTCGTGGCCATGAAAAGCCAAAAATGCGCAACTTATTAGGTACTATTTTAGTTGACGTACAATCGGGTATTCCTTTATCAGAAGCATTAAGACCTCATCGTCAATATTTTGATGACCTGTACGTAGATTTGGTGGCTGCCGGGGAGCATTCAGGCGCTTTGGATTTAGTATTTGACCGAATTGCGACCTACAAAGAAAAATCCGAAGCACTGAAATCCAAAATCAAAAAGGCAATGTTCTACCCGGCTGCAGTAGTAGTTGTCGCTGTTGCCGTCACGGCTCTGTTGCTGTTATTTGTAGTGCCTCAGTTTGAAACTATATTCAACAGCTTTGGCGCGGAATTACCTGCATTCACTCAAATGATTATCAACATATCCAGATGGTTACAAAGTTCTTGGTATTTCTTTCTTATTGGGATAGTGGCAGGAATTTGGCTGTTTGTGCGTGCGCATCGTAACTCACAGAAATTTCGCGATAAAATCGATGAACTGGTACTAAAAATTCCTTTAATAGGCTCAATACTCCATAAAGGCGCCATGGCACGATTTGCCCGGACTTTAGCCACCACTTTCACTGCCGGGGTACCGTTAATTGAGGGGCTTGAATCAGCCGCTGGTGCTGCCGGTAACGCCGTTTACCGTAAAGCACTAATGAACGTGCGAAATGAAGTGATGGCAGGGATGCAAATGAACGTCGCTATGCGCACTACCAAGCTATTTCCTGACATGCTGATCCAGATGGTAATGATTGGTGAAGAATCCGGCTCATTGGACGATATGCTCAATAAAATTGCCAATATCTATGAAATGCAGGTGGACGATGCCGTCGATGGTTTATCCAGTCTCATCGAACCGCTTATGATGGTGGTGCTTGGTGGTCTAGTCGGCAGTCTCATTGTCGGTATGTATCTGCCAATCTTCCAACTAGGGAAAGTAGTCGGTGGCTAATTAAGTGTTCTTTCGAGGCTTACTCAACCTAACTTCCTATAGTCTTTTTTAAAATAACAATTAAAAGAAATCATTAACTATGTCTGAGTTTATTACTACGCTAAGCCAATTTCCTTGGCTGTTCATTGGGTTAGCATTTGTTTTCGCCGCAGTGATTGGCAGTTTTATCAACGTGGTGATCTATCGTGTTCCTGTGATGCTGAAGCGAGAGTGGCAGCAGGAATGCGAAGCCTATTTGGAAGAATATCAATCCGATGCATTTAAGCTGTTGCATGAAAAAAAGCTGCTGAAACCCATCGATAATCTTCCGCCGACATTCAATCTGATTGTCCCTGGCTCCACCTGCCCCAAATGCAAATCTGCGATTAAGCCTTGGCACAATCTGCCCATTATTGGCTGGTTACTGTTAGGCGGTAAGTGTGCAGCCTGCAAACAACCCATTTCACCACGTTATCCCCTCTTTGAATTACTGGCAGCAGTTCTCGTTGCGACGCTCGCGTGGCACTTTGGCCCCACCTGGCAGTTCGCGCTGTCTGCAGTACTGACATTTGCCTTAATCGCGTTAGCTGGGATTGATCTGGATGAAATGTTGCTGCCAGATCAGATTACATTGCCGTTCTTATGGCTAGGGCTAGCAGCTAACTACTTTGGCCTATTTGTGCCATTAACCGATGCGGTGATTGGTGCTATTGCGGGCTATCTCAGTCTCTGGTCAGTGTTCTGGTTATTTAAACTGGTCACCGGCAAAGAAGGCATGGGTTATGGTGATTTTAAGTTGATGGCGCTGTTCGGCGCTTGGCTGGGCTGGCAGATGCTACCGCTGATCATTCTGCTGTCATCGGCAGTGGGCGCCATCATCGGCCTGTCCATGATGCTGTTTAAAGGCATGCAACGTAATAATCCGATTCCCTTTGGTCCTTACATTGTGATCGCGGGCTGGATTGCCTTGCTTTGGGGCCAAGATATCGTTAGCTGGTATCTGCGGAGCCTTTGATGTCTGACTATATCGTGGGACTCACCGGTGGTATTGGCAGCGGTAAATCCACTGTTGCTAATCTGTTTGCAGAGTTGGGCGTCACTATTGTAGATGCCGATATCATCGCCCGCGAAGTGGTTGCGCCAGGTTCGGAAGGGTTGCAGCAGATTGTGCAGCATTTCGGTACAACTATTCTGGATACTGATGGCACCTTAAACCGAAGTTTGTTACGCGAACAGGTATTTTCTGACCCCAAGCAGCGTGAGTGGCTGAATCAGCTACTGCATCCGATGATCCGTCAGCGCATGTTAGCGCAAGCTAAAGCGGCAACCTCTCCGTATGCGATATTGGTGGTACCGCTATTGTTCGAAAATCGACTCGAATGTCTTGTAAATCACACTTTAGTGATAGATATTGGAAGGGATACACAAATCCGGCGAACTATTGACCGGGATCATGTATCCAAAACGCAGGTTATTAACATTATTGACAGCCAAATCAGCCGTGAACAACGGTTGGCCAAAGCCAATGATGTGATTACCAACGAAGGAGATGTTGAATCACTGAAGTCTCAGATTCTGGCTCTGCATAATAAATACTTAAAACAATCAGAAAAAGCCCAGTAATCCCATGAATGAACTCGTATTTGAACAACCATTGAATGAGAAAGTACGCAACTATTTGCGCCTTGAGCACCTTGCTCGCCAACTTGATACGCATTTACAGGAAGACCATCAGCATCGTTGCTTCTTTCCGCTGTTCTCACTTTGTGAACTAGCTGAACGTTGCGATTTCCGTAGTGAATTGCTGAAAGATGTCGACCGCTTATTGCTGCAACTAAACACCTCATCTGCGGCAGCCGCGCTAAGTAATCAGCCACCAGACTTTTTTCTGGAGCAGCTTTCACTGGCGCGTGAACAGCTACAAACCCCAGAACGCCCAGGCGTTCAGCTGAAGCAAAATCGCTTTATTGCCACCGTGCGTCAAAAGCTTAATTTAAATGGAGCCTGCTGCAACTTCGATCTGCCACAGCTTCACTTCTGGCTGGCAAAACCGTGGGCAGAGAGACAGCAGGAGTATCAGCAATGGGTAGAACATTTTCAGTGTCTGTTGCATCCCATTAGCCTGCTAATGCAACTCACCCGCGCGAGCAGCGAGTACCGTGAAGCGGTGGCTCATGCAGGCTTTTATCACGATAGCAGTCCGCAAGCACTGTCTCTGGTCAGGGTTAAGTTAAACGCCAATGACGGCTGCTATCCGACCATTAGCGGTCATCGCAATCGCTTTGCCATTCACTTTGTCCAGTTTGAGCAACAGAAGCATTCGCAACAGACGGTAAAATTCTTACTGGCGACCTGTAGCTGAAATCATTAACATGGCGGGGTAAATGAATCGCAATATAGGCGTATTTCGATGCCCACGGTTGTTAAATGTCCAACATGTCAGAAGCCTGTTGAATGGTCTTCTGCCGCAGAATTCCGACCATTCTGTAGCGAGCGCTGCAAACTCATAGACTTAGGTGAATGGGCTTCGGAAAAATATACCATTCCGGTAAAGCCGGAAATTGATCCGCAACTTCTCGATGAACTCGGTTACGAGGATGTCGAATTTTTCAAAGATCCAGACTGATAAGATATGGCAACAAATAAACGCGTTCACGTCGCGGTAGGCATAATTATCCGTGGTCAGCAGATCCTTTTAGCCAAACGTCATGGTCACCTTCATCAAGGGGGCAAATGGGAGTTTCCCGGCGGTAAGGTTGAGCCAGGCGAAGATACAGCAACAGCGCTTAATCGGGAACTACAAGAAGAAGTCGGCTTAACCGTCACTGACTGTGCGCCCTTCATGCAGCTTGCTTATGACTATCCAGATAAGCAGGTATTTCTTGATATCATGACAGTGACAGGGTTTTCTGGTGAAGCCTACGGTGTTGAAGGCCAGCAAATTGCCTGGATAGATATTGCGGCATTACCGCAATATCAGTTTCCCGATGCCAATATGCCGATATTGGATAAAATCCTGGACGAGTTGCTTTAGGCGCAATATGAGCACTATTCGCATGGATAGTGCTTACTTACAAACTTAAGTAGTGTATGAAGCAAAAAGCCCCAGCTTTCGCTGAGGCTTTTGCATTATTTGGCGCTTGGCGATGACCTACTCTCACATGGGGAGACCCCACACTACCATCGGCGCGATTGTGTTTCACTTCTGAGTT
>NZ_JARFTS010000017.1:0-78819 GCF_029167175.1 Shewanella sp. A32 | reverse complement strand
CCCAATCAGGTGCACAATAGAAAAGGCCAGCTACGGGAGCTGGCCTAAAAACTGTCAACCTATATTAGGACGAGACAAAATTTAATAATCACAACAGATTTAAAGAGGGGCTAGTTATTATATCGGTGGAAAAACTTCGCCGTATGGCAATTGCCAGCTGGCGAAAAATTGCCCATTTCCCTTATATTTATTCGAGTCTTAATAAGTCGCTACATGATTTATTCAATAATCTGCGGCAACGCCACAGTCCCAGTAACGCCACCAAGAGAGCGCCACTAGCTGGAGCCCCCCACCACCATAACCAATGTGCATAAACTCTCAGGTCAAATACCTGAGTTTTTAATAACCATATCGAAAACTCAGTCACTACTGCGGCCAATAGTCCGGCAATACAGCCCAACAATGCAAACTCTAGGGCTGTCGCCCATTTGAGTAAGCGACCTGGCGCGCCAAACGTTCTGAGGACGGCCAATTCACGTTGTCGCGTTGCCATACCGGCTTCTGTCTGTGCCACCATCACCAAGGCGCTTGCCATTACCACTAAGATCAACACTAATGTCAGTGCCAATGACACTTGCGAAATAATTCCTTTTAGCTGGGCAATGATCGCCCCGACATCAATTATCGAAACCGTTGGGAACTGGCGTATAAGCGCTAGCACAACTTTTTTCTGGCCATCATTGAGGTGAAAACTAGCCATCGAGGTGTAGGCAAATGGCGATAGAGCCTGTTCGGTAAAGATCATAAAGAAATTAGGCTGCATCGTTTCCCATTGCACTGAACGTATGCTAGCTACCTTAACGGTGACATTTTGATTATCTATGACAAAACTTAACCTATCACCAAGAGCGATCCCGAGCCGCTCGGCCACTCCGGACTCAACGGAAACGTCATCTTTGGCTTGATTAAAGTGCCCTTCCAAAATTTGATTATTCGGTGGTACAGCATTACGCCAAGTGAGATTGAGTTCTCTGGAAATACCTAACCGACCACGTTGTCCTTGGTCCTGTTGTTCGGGAGTAATGACTTCTTCACCATTGATCGCATTTAAACGTCCTCGAATAACCGGGTAGATGTCGGTCGCATTAATCTCGTGTTGCTGTAAAAAATGTTGTAATGGCTTAACTTCTTCTGGCGCAATATTCACTAAAAAGTAATTTGGCGCATTTTCTGGAAGCTGCTTTTGCCATTCATTAAGCAAGTCTTGTCGTAGTGCGAGAATGGTCAGCAATAGCACTAAGGCACTGGAAAAGCCCACCAACTGCAGCGCATTTTGTTTAGCCCGCCGCCGCAACCCTGCCAACGCTAATGCAAACGGATTACTGGTTTTCATGCCAACAGTTTGCCCCATGCGGATCAACAACATCCCCATTAGACCTAGCAGCAGACCCAATAAGACAACACTAGCGATGACCGTCAATGTTAATGCTAATGAACGGGAATATAACCAGCCCAATAGCCCCATAGCGATTAAGCTTAACGAGAGATGCAGCCACATCCCTATGCTGGAACCTTCTAGCTGCCGCTGCAGCACTCGTAAAGGTGGAATATCCAATAATCGCAATAACGGATATGCTGAGAACATAAACGCGCTGATAAACCCTGTGGCAATGCCCAGCATTAACGGACGGCCTAATGGTGCCGCATATGCCGCAATGTCACTTGGTAGAGCTAGCGTGATGGTAGCGTCCAATAGCAATCCACCTAATAGGCCAAACACCACCCCCGCTACCGTTACTAACAAAAGATGTGTCCCGAATAAGATCCGGATCTGCTTGGCACTGGCGCCAAACGTTTTCACCATAGCAACAACATCATAATGGCGCTGACAATAACGTTGAGCGGCAATACCTATGGCGGCGCAAGCCAATGCAATCCCCATTAAACTCGACAGTAATAAAAAGCGCTCGGCACGTTTAACGGCACTCGCAATAGGAGAATCGCCCGACTGCGTATCGACCCACCGCTGAGAACTGCTCAACAAAGGCTTTGCATAGGTTTCAAACGCCTGTAGCTGTGGCGGATTTCCGGCAAACTGATAGAGATAAGTTACCCTGCTGCCCGGTTGAATAACGCCGGTAGCAGCCACATCATCAAGACGCATTAGCACTAATGGCGCAGAAGCAAAAATATTAAATCCCGCATCAGGAAGGCGATTAATAACCGCCCCTAGAGTGAATTGGCTGTTTCCTAACTCAACAGTTTTTGGCTGGTCAAGTAATGCGCCTAAACGGCTTTCGTACCAGAGCATGCCTTTAGTTGGCAGCGTATCTGTAGCACCATTCTTTAATTCAATTTTACCTTTTAATGGATAAGCATTATCTACGGCTCTTACTGTGACCAATTGAAAAGCATCACCGCTGTACACCATAGAATTAAACTGAAGGTTTCTTGAGAGCTTCAGACCCAGTGTTTGTGCCTGTTTTAGAATTGTCTCATCTACAGGCACTGGGGAATTGATGATACGGTCCGCAGCAATAAATTTACTTGCCTGTCCATTGATGGCTACTTGTAATCTTTCGCTGACACGCGCAAGTCCTGTAACCGATAACACCGCCAACGTCAGCGCCAAAATGATCAGTAACAGTTGGCCCTGTTTCAGCTCTCGTTTAAATAAGCGCCAAGCTAATGTCCATTCCATCATTACCCCTCCTGAGCCGATGCTACATCTCCACTAGCTTGTTCAAACAACTGGCCATCCTCCATCACCAATTGACGCTCGCAACGGCTAGCCAGATGTAAATCATGGGTGACTAACACCAGAGTGGTCGAACTTTCCTGGTTCATTGCAAACAGCATATCAGCGACCTTATCGGCATTCTGCTTATCCAGATTGCCGGTAGGCTCATCGGCAAACAACACTGTAGGTTCACAAATAAAGGCTCGGGCAATTGCAACACGTTGCTGTTCGCCACCGGAAAGCTGCTTTGGATAATGCGCTAATCGATGCCCTAACCCGACCCGCTCCAGCATTTTGCGCGCTTTTTCTCTGGCACCGGCAATCCCGGCCAGTTCGGCTGGCAACATCACATTTTCCAGTGCATTCAGTGTGTCCACCAACATAAAAGACTGAAAAATGAAGCTCACCTTCTGCTTTCTCAACGCCGCTTTTTGCTCTTCGTTAAGCGCAGACAACGGTTCGCCATCCAGCCATATTTCACCGCTACTTGGCGTATCTAATGCTGCCAACAATCCAAGTAATGTTGACTTACCTGAACCTGACGGCCCGAGAATGGCAACACTCTGACCTCGCTTGACATCCAAATTAATGCCTTTCAGGATAGTCAGTTCACCTTCCTGAGTTGTTACTGTTTTAATCAAATGGGAAACTTTTATGGCGCTGTTGTTCAAAATCGCTTCCTTATGTTGTCGTCCTGCAATCTATCTATTACTGGTGCTTCTCGCTTTACCACTCCATGCCGCCACCTTACTAGTATTAGGTGACAGCCTTGGGGCCAGCTATGGCGTCGATGAATCCAAAGGCTGGGTCGAAGGTCTGCGCAAAGCTTTACCTGAGCATACCATTATTAACGGCTCTGTCAGTGGAGAAACAACAGCGGGAGGCTTGAGACGATTGCCGGGATTGTTGCAATCATCACACCCTGACGTCGTGCTGATTGAATTGGGAGGGAATGACGGCTTACGAGGATTCTCACCGAGAGAGCTCAAAAATAATCTTTCACGAATCATCGACCTTTCGCGCCAGTCAGATGCTGAGGTTCTGCTATCACAAGTAATGGTACCGCCAAACTATGGGCCACGTTATGAAAAGGCCTTTACGGCCGTATACGATGAGCTAGCAAAACAGGAGTCAGTGACACTCATTCCTTTCTTTATGACAAAAATTGCACCTCATCCTGAACTGATGCAGCGAGATGGCATACATCCTAACGAACAGGCCCAACCTCAAATCACCAGTTTTATGTTGCCCTGGGTTAAACAGGCTTTGGAGAAAAAGCGTTAAAGCCAGATATGAAACAGATCGACTTCATGACCTAAGAACTTACCACGTGAAAGTATCTGCATTCCCAACTTGTTGGCCAGCGCCACGGATGCCCTATTCCCCGGCAGGATTAGGGCAATAGCTTCATCAACGCCGCAGCGTTCCTTGAATAAAGGTAAAGCAGCACTCGCCGCCTCGTAGCCAATCCCCAGCCCCCAGTATTGCGGAAAATAACGATACCCAAGTTCTACGCGGCCAAACTCAGGTAAATATTTGGGGCCACAAAAGCCAATGACCTGGCTACTGGCTTTAAACTCAACCGCCCAGCGGCCATAACCGTATTGCTGATAATCTGCATATATCACATCCTGTAGTACTCGCTCTGCATCAGATAACTGTTGAAATGGTGCAGCAGGAATGTACTCCAGTATCTGGGGATCACGATTCATTTCATAAAGCGCAGCCACGTCGTTATCCGTAAAATGTCGCAGAATGAGCCTGTCTGTGGTGGCAACAATCATCCACATACCTTCAGATTAGTTTTATTCTTGAAAACGGTAACTTAGCATAAATAAATGTCGTGCATAAAGGTGCTTGCGGTCTATATTTCAGCAACTGCAAAACGGTTAAAATATCCACATTCGTTAAATGATGATTTACAAGGAATCATTATGTTGCTGCAAAAACTCTACGTACCTTTGGCGACTCGCACCAATCAGTACATTATGGTGGATATTAAGGTTACTGACGCCTTACTGGCGCATTACGATAGCTATGAACAATGCTATCGCAGCATCAGTGAACAGTTTTTTAAAATGGCGGCTGACCAGGAACTGTTTAATGTCCATGTGATCGCTAACGACAAATTACCAGTGGTTCGTTACCACACTGAAGCTTACACACTCCAAACCGCTGAGCAGATCCTGTTCTTCTATAACCCTGCTTACCATGAAGCGCAGAGCGTTTACTTCGAGTCAGATTATAAAGCCCGCAAGTTGCGTTTCCTGTTTCTGGCCACCGGGCGTGATATTCGTGCCAATGCCGCGAACTTTCACAATCGGGTGCGTGCAGTGATAAAGGATTTGCTGCCGTTATTGCCTGAACAAAATCTGACAGTGAAAATTCGTGACCATCAACATATGACTTATGATCTTTTTGCTTCTGCAAAAGATGAGCATAAGACCTATGGCTATAAGTTGCGCAATATCTATATGCGTTATAAGTCCAGACAGTGTGAATTGCCGACCAATTACACCTCCACAGCCTATGTGAAAGTGACATTACCATTGAGTCGTCAGTTAAAAATGGCCGTGCTGAAACAGGATACTGGTGACTACTCAGCGCTGTACCAATATCTTGAAGACCGGTTCCTGGCGGCGACAAACCAGAAACATCTGAAGCATGTTGCCATGGTGGGTAACGGTTTAACTCCACTGGTGCGCAACAGCAAATATGAAGAATTGGGAACCACTAAAGAAACGGTCATGATCGGTTTTAACCCCAATGACAATGAACCCAAATTTCTGCAACACTGGGATGGTAAGAAACAAGTGGAAGCGGTGGATTTCATTCTGGTCGCCACCAATGATGATTATGCGGAGCCCGGCTATTGCCGCTATATGAATCAAGTGGAAGCCGCATTGAAAGAATTTGCCAAAGCCATCGAACTTGATCCTAAAACTCAGGAAATGATGGTCGGCTTCTATCAGCACATCAGTTATCCACTGTAAATTGCTGCCGATACAACAAAGGCAAGGTGAATCACCTTGCCTTTGCTTTTTTACCCGTCTAACGCATTACATTGGCCGGTTCTTTTGCAAAAGTCGGTCATAACACTCGCTCAACATCAGTGAAGCACTATGGGCCAATTTATCAGTGATCTTTTTGCGGATCTGATAACGCACTTTAATGACCTGCTTTTCATCCGCCAGCTTCATCAATAAATCGTCGCTGGTACCAATTTCATCCACTAGGCCTAAATCTACCGCTTGTTGACCAAACCAGTGTTCCCCGGTAGCCACTTTGGAGACATCAAGCTGCGGCCGGAAATTGGTTACAAAACCTTTAAACAGTTCATGCGTTTGCTCCAACTCTTCGCGAAACTTGGCACGCCCTTCATCGGTGTTTTCACCGAACAACGTCAACGTACGTTTAAACTCACCAGCAGTGTGTTGCTCGTAATCGATGTCATGTTTACGCAATAACCGATTGAAGTTCGGCAACTGTGCGACAACACCTATGGAACCCACAATAGCAAAAGGCGCAGCGACGATATGATTAGCAACACACGCCATCATATATCCACCGCTGGCAGCAACTTTGTCAACGCAAACGGTAAAAGGTACACCGGCACGCCGCAAACGTTCTAATTGACTGGCCGCCAGGCCATAACCGTGCACCATACCACCGCCACTTTCTAGATTAATCACAACCTGATCATCTTTATCGGCGATCGCCAGAACCGCAGAAATTTCTTCACGTAACGAAGCAACTTCCGACGCTTCGATCCCCCCTTTGAATTCCAGCACAAACACCTTCTGTTGTGGTGTTTCGGCAATTTGTTTCTCCTTGGCTTTTTGCTCAGCTTTATATTGCTTTTCGTAAGCTTTAAACGCCTTCTTATCTAGCAACTCTTCTTTGAGATGATGACGTAATGACTGTAGTTCTTCACTGATGTGTGTAAGCTTGAGTTCTCCGCGGTCATGTTTCTGCTTCATTGAAGCCGCAACGATGACAATCACAACCGCAGCAATCGCTACGACGATAGTAATGGCCTTTGCCAAAAACATTCCGTATTCGTACAAAAATTCCAAGTTACTGAGCCCCGGCAGCCTTTGGCTGCAACATACTGAAAATTGGCAGCCATTTTAGCAGCCAACATTTTGATAAAAAACCTGTATTTCTGTCCTAGTGACTATTGAACACAATTATCTGGACCAACAAGTCGAAAGGCTTGAATGATAATTATTGCTAAACTTAGCGCCGACTGTGCTAACATGCGCCCCCCTATAGACGGCTACCATTCAAGGTTTTTTCATGACTCTGACATATATTCCCGGCAAAGATGAAGCGCTGGAAGTTTCTATCAATACCATGCAGCAAAGATTGGCTGATCTGGGATTTGATATTGAGCAAGCATCCTGGTTAAATCCAGTGCCCAATGTATGGTCAGTGCATATTCGGGATCGTAACTGTCCAGCGTGTTTCAGTAATGGTAAAGGCGCCAGTCGTGATGCGGCATTGGCCAGCGCGCTCGGTGAGTATTTTGAGCGACTCGCCTGTAACTACTTTTTTGCTGATTTCCATTTAGGTCAGGAGATCGCTAACGGCCCATTTGTTCATTACCCCAATGAAAAATGGTTTCCGCTGACTGACGACCGTCCGCAAGGATTACTTGATGAATATCTGTGGCAGCATTACGACCCACAACACGATTTGGATCTCTCCACACTAATCGACGTGCAATCGGGTAATTCGCAACGCGGTATTTGTGCCTTGCCCTTTGAACGTCAGTCCGATGGCGCACAAATTTATATTCCGATGAATATCATCGGCAATCTATATGTCAGTAACGGCATGTCTGCCGGCAATAGTCAAACCGAAGCCAGAACTCAGGCGTTATCTGAATGCTTTGAGCGTTACGTCAAGAATAAGATTATCTCGGAATGTATCTCCCTGCCGGAAATCCCCCCCAATGTTGTCGCACGTTTTCCAAAAGTCCAGCAGGCAGTTGCGGCGTTGGAGGCTGAAGGCTTCCCAATCACGTGCTTTGATGCATCTTTGGGCGGTCGTTATCCGGTTATCTGTGTAACGTTATTTAATCCGCAAAACGGCGGCTGTTTCGCGTCTTTTGGTGCTCATCCTCGCTTTGAAGTGGCATTAGAGCGTACGGTAACTGAGCTATTGCAAGGTCGTAGTCTCAAAGACTTGGATATTTTCCCTTCACCATCGTTCAATAACGACGAAGTTGCCGATCATACCAACCTAGAAACTCATTTCATTGACTCTTCGGGCCTAGTGTCCTGGGATCTGTTTCGCGAAAGTCCCGACTACCCATTCAGTGACTGGAACTTTAGCGGCACCACCGAGCAGGAGTTTGCTCATCTGCTTGCCAAATTTCATGACGAAAATGCCGAAGTTTACATTGCCGACTATAGCCATCTGCAAACCTACGCCTGCCGCGTGTTAGTACCAGGTTACTCAGAAATCTATCCGGTGGATGACCTGTCATTTGCTAATAACAACCGGGCCATGCATCTGCGTGAATTAATGCAATCCTGGTTACAATCGCCCACGGACCAAGATAAGGCGACCGCAGTTCTCAATGAGATTGATTCACTGGATGTCGACGAATTCCAACCACTAGATCAATTACTCTGCATAGCAGTGGATGCCAACAGTCCTTGGGCAACCCTACGTATCGGTGAATTGCGCTGTTTGCTTGCGTTAGCAATACAAGATTTAACCGATGCACACGACTGGGCACAATGGACGGTAGACTTCAATGCCTACGGAATTACCGCCGAAAAACAACCACGGTTACGCTTCTATCATGCGCTGCTGGCATTGCTGCAAATGATGGAAGAAGATCGTGAACCAACGGAATACCTACCCAAATTCCGCCGTATGTTTACGGCAAAAGATATTGATATAGCTCTGGCTCATATCAACGGTGAGGCCGCGGGTTATGACTTACCATTAGCAAACGGACTATTAAGCTCAGCAAAACACCAAAGTCTGCTGCAAGCCTATATGAAACTGCAAAAAGCCAAGACGGCATATAACAACTGGCTTGCTTAATGTGAAAAAACCGGCTTAACGCCGGTTTTTTGTATGTTCTAGATTATTACGAAACGGACTTGGTAGAACTGGTTGTCGCCTTTTCACTCTCGGCAACCTTTGCATCCTGTGCGCCTGAGGCTTTTTCAGTAGCCCAGATCCCCAGGCCAATGAAGCCCGCACCGCCAACAATATTGCCCAAGGTAACGGGGATAAGGTTGGAACTTACAATATGATTGAAACTCAAGGCTTCCAAAACTTCTGCAGTATACCCATGGCTCAACAGCAGATCTGCGGGTAATAAATGTTTAAAAGCGATACCTACAGGCAGCATAAACATGTTGGCGATACTGTGCTCAAAACCAGTTGCGACAAACAGCGCCACAGGCATCACCATCAATAGTGCTTTAGTACCAACATCTTTACTCATATAAGCAAACCAGGCAGCTAGGCAAACCATAATGTTACACATCATCCCAAGGACAAACGCCTGGCTCCAGGTATGGTGAACTTTATGTAAGGCAATCCCGATAACGTTCAGCCCCCATTGACCACCATCTGTCATATACAGACCACCAGCACACACCAGTCCGACAAGCACCAATGCGCCAACGGCATTACCGACATACACTTCAATCCAACAGGATAACATTCTGGAGAAACTCACCCGGCCCTGTGCCCACGCCACCGCAGACAATACCGTGCTAGTGAAGAGTTCCATCCCAAACAGCACCACCAGTATCAAGCCAAGGCTAAATACTACACCGCCCATGAGATGTACCGCGCCCCAATGCGCATCGGAACTTCCGGTTGTGACAGTAACGTAAAAAACGAAGGCCAGACCGATGAAAAATCCAGCGTAGATCGCTTGTATAAAGCGAAAAATGGATGGCTTATTGACTTTTCCTTCACCACTAGCGATGACATTTTGCAAATGTTCAGAAAACAGTTTCATTTTTTTACCACCTTGTTGGGCAGCAACCGAGTTTTTTGGCTAAGCATATAATCAGCGAACAGGCCATTAACTACTCGGTCTGCCGAAACATTGATTAATTTCGACCGCAAAGTTACCAAAAATTAGAAACTTTTGATTTAAAAGCAAATTTTGCAAAACCACATCGTCGTCTGGTTATTTATGCATCATTACCCTGTCAAAAATCAATTCGCACCACTAAAGATGTTACCTATGTCTCAGATCCTCTCAATATTGGCTGACAGCTCAAAAATTGTCTTATTGCCAACGGTTCGATCGATGTCTGACCAGGGTCACATTCTTTACCGCCATCTTGAACTGACTAATAATTAATCAATATGAAGCATTGACCGAACAGTCTTTGGCTGTAGTGTGACTGCGCATGTTGATTTGATCATCTATGGGACAGTGCCTTCCCTATAACATAAATTCATCATCCGTCAGTGACTAATCTCGTATTTTTTATGTTAAAACGGACCAGCCAAATCCAAGTTGAGGTGAATGATGCGATGTAATATTCCGTTGAAGAATTCTGTGTGCTTGTTCAAAGATTAATCTGAACAGTGGGTTATCAATGGATTAGAGTAATTACTCGCAAAAATACTGAATGAATCATCTGCCATTTAGACTTTTTTTAGTGAATATCACTGCCTGTTACAGATCTTAATTGTTCAAAATTTGATAACTGGCTAGCAAATTTAGCATTAACTTAAGCCAAAGAGATATTAAGTGGTGCGACCACTCCCAATCTTATGCTAATATCTTTCTGGACAATTGGTCTTACCAATTTAGGTTAAGGGCATTTACAGATATTCTTCAATCGGTAAGAGACCGGTTGATTTGGTACCTGAAGCCTTGCTCTCCCACCAGAGAAGCAGGCAGTTAGACTGAACAGGGGTTAACGTCCCAAGGAAGCAGACTGGACAGTAATCCCGCCCACTTTATCAAACAAAAGGTGAAGTACGATGACCGACACAACTGATCTGTTCCAAAAAGCGTGGGAAGGGTTTGTTCCTGGAGAGTGGAAAACTGAAGTCAATTTACGTGACTTTATCCAGAACAACTATACACCTTATGAAGGTGATGAATCCTTCCTCGCTGGTCCTACTGCAGCCACCAACACTTTATGGGGAAAAGTGATGGAAGGCATCAAGCAGGAAAACCGAACTCATGCTCCTGTCGATTTTGACACTGACAAAGTCTCCACCATTGATTCTCATGACGCTGGTTATATTGACCGCGAACTTGAAACCATCGTTGGCTTACAAACTGATGCGCCACTGAAACGTGCCCTGCTGCCTAACGGTGGTATTCGCATGGTAGAAGGTTCATGCGAAGCCTACGGTCGTGAACTGGATCCTCAGCTTAAGTATATTTATAGCGAACTGCGTAAAACCCACAACCAGGGTGTATTTGATGTCTATACCCCAGAAATTCTGGCTTGCCGTAAATCTGGTGTGTTGACAGGTTTGCCTGATGCTTATGGTCGTGGCCGTATCATCGGTGACTACCGCCGCATTGCGTTATACGGCATCGACTACCTGATGAAAGACAAATTTGCTCAGTTCTCCTCACTGCAAGCACAGATGGAAGCTGGTGAGAATCTGAGTGATGTCATCCAGTTACGCGAAGAAATCGCTGAACAACACCGCGCCTTGGCTCAGATGAAAACCATGGCAGCAAAATACGGTGTCGATATTTCTGGCCCTGCGACCAATGCCAAAGAAGCCATCCAATGGACTTACTTCGGCTACCTGGCTGCAGTGAAGAGTCAGAACGGTGCAGCGATGTCCCTGGGTCGTACCTCAACCTTCATCGATATCTATATCGAACGTGATCTTAAGAAAGGCTTGCTGACTGAAGAGCAGGCTCAGGAAATGATTGACCATTTCGTAATGAAACTGCGTATGGTTCGCTTCCTGCGTACCCCAGAATATGATGAACTGTTCTCTGGCGACCCAATTTGGGCTACTGAATCCATTGGTGGTATGGGCCTGGACGGTCGTCCGCTGGTGAGCAAAACCAGTTTCCGTTTCCTGCATACGCTATACAACATGGGACCGAGCCCAGAGCCAAATATCACTGTGCTTTGGTCTGAGCAACTACCCGATGCATTTAAGAAATACTGTGCCAAAGTATCTATCGACACCAGCTCCATCCAGTATGAAAACGATGATCTGATGCGCCCAGACTTTATGTCTGATGACTACGGTATCGCCTGCTGTGTGAGTCCGATGATCATTGGTAAACAGATGCAGTTCTTTGGTGCTCGCGCTAACCTGGCAAAAACTATGCTCTACTCCATCAACGGTGGCGTCGATGAAAAACTGAAAAAGCAGATAGGACCAAAATCTGCCCCAGTGACCTCTGACGTGCTGGACTTTGATGAAGTTATGGCTCGCATGGACAATATGATGGACTGGTTGGCAACTCAGTATGTGACTGCCCTGAATACCATTCATTACATGCACGACAAATATAGTTACGAAGCAGCCTTGATGGCGCTGCATGATCGTGATGTTCGCCGCACCATGGCTTGTGGTATTGCCGGTCTGTCAATTGCAGCAGACTCACTGTCTGCAATCAAATACGCCAAAGTAAAACCCATTCGCGACGAAAATGGCATTGCCGTTGACTTCGAAATCGAAGGCGAATATCCAAAATTTGGTAACAACGACGCTCGCGTTGATGACATCGCCTGTGATTTGGTACAACGCTTTATGGATAAGATCCGCCATAAGAAGATGTACCGTAATGCAATTCCAACGCAATCTATCCTGACCATCACCTCTAACGTGGTTTATGGTAAGAAAACTGGTAACACACCTGACGGTCGCCGTGCCGGGGCACCATTTGCTCCTGGCGCAAACCCAATGCATGGCCGTGATGAAAAAGGTGCGGTTGCTTCACTGACTTCAGTGGCAAAACTGCCGTTTGCTCACGCTCAGGATGGGATCTCTTACACCTTCTCTATTGTGCCTAATGCTTTGGGTAAAGAAGAACCAGCTCGTCGCGCCAACCTAGCGGCACTGATGGATGGTTATTTTGCTCACAAACCAGGGCATGAAGGTGGTCAACACCTCAACGTTAACGTGATGAACCGCGAAATGCTGGAAGACGCCATGGTACATCCTGAGAAATATCCTCAGCTGACCATCCGTGTATCCGGTTACGCAGTTCGGTTCAACTCTTTGACACCTGAACAACAACAGGACGTAATTACCCGTACTTTCACCAAATCCATCTGATAAGATTGGCTGCAATGATAACATTGCAGCCTTTTTCAGGAGCGTTGATGACAGTTACAGGAAGAATCCATTCGGTTGAATCCTTTGGCACAGTAGATGGCCCCGGCATTCGTTTCATTGCATTTATGCAGGGGTGTCTGATGCGCTGCAAATACTGTCATAACCGTGACACCTGGGATTTGGATGACGGCAAAGACGTCACGGTCGATGAACTTATGGAGCAAGTGCTCAGTTATCGACCGTTCTATGAGTCCAGTGGTGGCGGTGTTACCGCCAGTGGTGGGGAGGCCGTGCTACAGGCTGAGTTTGTAGCCGCATGGTTTAAAGCCTGCAAACAAAACGGCATTCACACTTGTCTCGACACCAATGGTTTTGTACGCAAATACACACCGGTGATCGATGAACTGCTAGACAACACAGACCTGGTGATGCTTGATATTAAACAGATGGATGATGCTAAACATATCGATCTGACCAAAGTGAGCAATCAGCGGACGTTACAGTTTGCACAGTACCTTGCGAAGCGGCAACAAAAGACCTGGATTCGCTACGTTGTGGTAGGTGGCTATACTGACGATGAAACTTCGGCCGAAATGCTAGCCAAGTTCATTGAGCCCATGAAAAATGTGGAAAAAGTAGAGCTGTTACCGTATCACGAACTAGGAAAGCACAAGTGGTTAGCTATGGGTGAGACATACGAGTTAGAAGGTGTCGCACCACCAAGCCATGAAACCATGGAGAAGATCAAAGCAGTGTTCACCAAACACGGGATTAATACCTGTTATTAAGGTTAAATCTCGTCCCAGAAACTGGCTTCAAGACGCTCAAATGCCAGCTTCAGAATCACTGCCATATCCATGTAACAGGCTTTAGCACCAAGTGGACGAGAACTCGCGCCTTGTTCAATTAATCTGGCGTTGAGTTGATTTCCCCACTCCAGCAGAGATAACGGTAGCGGATGACGAGCACGCCATCCCAACCAGAAGATCCCCTGGAGCGGCATACTGATAAAAAACAGGATGGTAGCTAATGCCTGAGGCAAATAGGCCCATCCATATAAATACAGCTGGCTGCCGCCAGCAAGCAGGGCCAACCCCGGCATCAAGGTAGTTGCCAAACGCGTTGCGCGGATCACGCGAAACTCGGGAAAGTGATACCCCAATTGTCGGACCATGGGCCAGGTCTTCATATAATGCTGACCATCGCTCAAGGTTTTAAGGATACCTGAATTCAAGGAATGCCCCTGCGCAAGAATGATTGCTTTTACCTTAGCACATTTCCAAAAACTGGCCCAACATAGAACAGTGGGAATGAGTGTTAAGCACACAGGTTCGGAAGGTGGCTTTCCCGGATCAGTTAATAAAACGGCATAAGGTTTATTAAGATGTCAAATAAACTGGTATTGGTTTTAAACTGCGGCAGCTCATCATTGAAGTTTGCCGTAATAGATGCACTCACAGGGGAAGCCGAAGTATCTGGGCTGGCTGAGTGCTTCGGTTTGAAGGATTCGCGCATCAAGTGGAAATATAACGGTGAAAAGCACGAAATGTCGCTGGGAGCCTACACTGCACACCGTGAAGCGGTTGAGTTTATCGTAGATAAAATCCTCGGACCACTTCCGGAATTATCTTCAAAGATTCTGGCAATCGGTCATCGTATCGTACATGGTGGCGAAAAATTCACCCGTTCTGTCATTGTTGATGACTCTGTCATTGATGGTATTGAAGAATGTGCCTCACTCGCGCCGCTGCATAACCCGGCCCACCTTATCGGTATCCGTGCGGCCATTGCATCGTTTCCTAACTTACCGCAAGTCACGGTATTTGATACGGCCTTCCATCAGTCAATGCCAGAGCGGGCTTACATCTACGCCCTACCCTATAAGTTATACCGTGAACATAGCATTCGTCGTTACGGTATGCATGGTACCAGTCATCTGTTTGTCAGCCGCCAAGCGGCAAAAATGCTCGATAAGCCTGTTGAAGAGTTGTGTCTGATTTCCGCACATTTAGGTAACGGCGCGTCAGTCACCGCGATAAAAGGTGGCAAAAGTGTGGATACCTCAATGGGCCTGACACCGCTGGAAGGTTTAGTCATGGGAACGCGCAGTGGCGATATGGATCCTTCAATTGTCTACCACTTAGTGCATCAGTTGGGTTACACCGTTGATGAAGTCAATACCATGCTGAATAAGCAAAGTGGCCTTTTGGGGATCTCAGAACTGACTAGCGACTGCCGCGGTATTGAAGAAGGTTACGCCGAAGGTCACAAAGGCGCCACACTTGCTTTAGAGATCTTCTGTTACCGACTGGCCAAATATATCGCCTCTTATACCGTACCGTTAGGACGTTTGGATGCCATTATCTTCACCGGTGGTATTGGAGAAAACTCCAACTTAGTGCGCCAAAAGGTATTAGAAAATCTGGCTATCTTTAATTTTGAGGTAGACGACGAACGTAACAAAGCCGCTCGCTTTGGCAATGAGGGGATCATCACTGCTGATGGCAGCCCGATTGCCATGGTAGTGCCCACCAACGAAGAGTGGGTCATTGCAGCAGATGCATTAAAACTGATTGAATCATGATCAGCAGTAGCACCCTATGTCGTAGAATTACGGCATTCGGTGCTTGAATAAGCAATAAAACTGAATTGACGACTCTCAAAGTTCGCAACGGTTTTTACACGAGGTTTTTATGTCCCGTAACATTATGTTAATCCCTATTGGAACCAGCGTTGGCCTGACTTCCATCAGTTTGGGGATAGTACGCGCGTTGGAGCGTCACGGTGTCAAAGTGCGTTTTTTCAAGCCTATTGCACAGCTTCGTCCTGACGATAAAGGTCCAGAACGTTCCACCACCATTCTGAGTAAATCTCCAACCGTAAACCCGCTGGAACCATTTGATATGGTTCATGCCGAAGCGCTGATCCGAGCGGATCAGACCGATGTGCTGATGGAGCAGATTATCGCGCGTGTCTCTGAGTCGGTTGGCGCTACTGAGACATTGATTGTGGAAGGTCTGGTACACACACGCAGTCACCATTTTGCTGATGATATTAACTACGCCGTTGCCAAGGCATTAGATGCCGATATCATCTTCGTCGCGACCCCAGGAAATGACACGCCAAATGCCCTGATGAATCGTCTGGAAATTGCTTATCATTCATGGGGTGGAGCCCAGAATAAACGGTTGATCGGTGCCATCGTCAACAAGATTGGCGCACCAGTGGATGAAGAAGGCCGTACCCGTCCTGACTTGTCTGAAATGTTCGACCATGATCCGAGTCAGCACATTGATACTGTTGGTATGTTCCAGTTACCGGGCAAAAGTCCATTGCGGATCCTCGGTAGCGTACCTTATAACCTAGATCTGGTATCACCACGTGCGTCTGATCTGGCGAAACATCTGAGCGCCCGGATCCTGAATGCCGGTGAAATGCACACTCGCCGTCTTCGTAAAGTGACGTTCTGTGCCAGATCACTGCCCAACATGGTCACTCATATTAAAACTGATTCACTGTTAGTAACTTCCGGTGACCGCTCTGATGTGATTGTCTCAGCCTGTCTGGCGGCAATGAACGGCGTGAAAATCGGGGCACTGCTATTGAGCGGCGGTTATGAGCCAGAACCTGCGATTATGGAACTGTGTGAACAGGCTTTCGAAACTGGATTACCGGTTTTCTTGATCGATAGCAATACCTGGCAAACCTCACTCAACATCCAACGTTTTGATCATGAAGTGCCCGTTGATGATGCGGTCCGTATCGACCTGGTACAGGAATATGTCGCCAGTCATATTGATCAGAGCTGGATTGAAAGTGTCACTGAAAACTCGCCTCGCGAAAACAGACTATCACCACCAGCATTCCGTTATAAATTAACTGAACTGGCGAGAGCTGCGCGCAAAACCGTGGTACTGCCTGAAGGTGATGAACCGCGGACCATTAAGGCTGCGGCAATCTGCGCCGAGCGCGGTATTGCACGCTGTGTGTTACTGGGTAAACGCGATGAGATTATCCGTATTGCCAATCTACAGGGTGTAACCCTGGGTGAAGATATCGAAATTATTGACCCCGATGAAGTACGCGAAAACTACGTACAACCAATGTTGGAATTGCGTCGTGGTAAAGGCCTGACAGAAGTCGTTGCCCGCGAGCAACTGGAAGACAACATGGTACTGGGTACGATGATGTTAGCGCAGGATGAAGTTGATGGTATTGTTTCTGGTGCCGTACATACAACAGCAAACACCATCCGCCCACCGTTACAGTTAATTAAAACTGCTCCGGGGTCTAGCCTGGTTTCTTCCATCTTCTTTATGTTGATGCCGGATCAAGTGTTGGTCTACGGTGACTGCGCTATTAACCCCGATCCAAACGCTGAACAACTGGCAGATATTGCGATTCAATCCGCTGAATCGGCAAAAGCGTTCGGGATTGAACCTCGAGTGGCAATGATCAGTTACTCTACTGGTAACTCTGGCAGTGGTTCTGATGTAGATAAAGTGCGTGAGGCCACCCGTATCGCCAAAGAAAAACGTCCAGATTTGGTGATTGACGGTCCATTACAGTATGACGCAGCCGTAATGCCTAACGTAGCACGCTCTAAAGCACCAGACAGTCCTGTTGCCGGTAAAGCTACCGTATTTGTATTCCCCGATCTGAATACCGGTAACACCACCTATAAAGCGGTGCAGCGTAGTGCAGACCTCATCAGTATTGGACCAATGTTGCAAGGTATGCGTAAGCCAGTAAATGATCTCTCCCGCGGAGCACTGGTAGACGATATTGTTTATACCATTGCACTAACGGCGATTCAGGCAACGCAAAACTAATAGCATTACTTTGTCTATAAAAAGGCGCCGAACACGGCGCCTTTTTTACGCCAATCGGCAAATAACCTCGTCATAGCGCTACACGACAAAAATTAACCATCAATATTTTAAGCGTTAATTCAATCTGTTAGAAAGTTCGCTGTAAGTATTCAACAAAGTTGTCCACAGATTTTGTGGATAACCATGACGGTTGTTCAGTGATGATTCAGATGCTCAACCCTATATGTCCTTGCGGCTTGCGGTAAACGCTAAAAAACCGGATACTTGCACTATCGGTCTTTATTTGTAGTGCTATGAGATACTTAATATTTTTCTGCATGTTATGCCTTAGTGGCTGTGGGGACACCGTCAAAGACGGTGAAGCGACGCCGGAACAAATATCCTTGGGATTCTTCCAGGCTATCTACATTGATAGAAATGTTGAAGAGGCCACCCAATATGTCGATGCCCCCATAAAAGAAGTCCTGCGCAGTTACTATATTGCCGCTTCGGTGCAGCGTTATATGTTTAATCTATCGATGACTGACGTTACCTTGTCGATAGAAGACATCGATATCGACTTTTTCCGCAAATTCACGGATGAAGTTACCGTCGTAGTAAAGTTAGTGGGTAAAAAAGCGGGTGAAAACTGGGCGGATGACCGCACTATCAAACTAAAAAAACGCGGTAACAGCTGGATTATTGTAGAGATTGTACCTGAAACCGGGAAAACCAACGTTGGTGGATTTTAGACGAGGCTTATCCTGAGGCGTTGAGCATGCTAAACTCGAGTAAGTTTTCCGAACTCACTGGCCAATCATGAAGCAGTTACTGGACTTTCTCCCTCTCATCATATTCTTTGCTGTCTATAAGTTATACGACATCTATATCGCCAGTGGCATATTGGTTGCCGCTACCGCACTTCAGTTAATTATTAGTTACGCCATTTACCGCAAATTGGAAAAATTGCACGTCATCACTTTTGTGGTGGTCGCGATTTTTGGTTCGCTGACGTTGTTTTTACATGATGATGTTTTCATCAAATGGAAAGTCACCATTGTTTATGCCTTAATGGCACTGGCATTGGTTGTCAGCCAGTGGCTTAAGCGGCCAGTGCTAAAATCCATGCTGGGAAATGAGCTCAAAGTCGATGATCGGATCTGGGCCAGAGTCACTTGGTATTGGGTGCTGTTTTTTGCGTTATGTAGCCTTGCTAACCTGTATGTGGCGTTTCACCTGAGTCAGGAGACATGGGTCAACTTTAAGGTGTTTGGCCTGACCGCTGCCACGCTACTCAACACAGTGATTACTGTTTTATATCTGTTTAAACACATACCCGAAGAACAACGGAAGGAACTTAAATAATGTGGTACATGATCTCAGCACAAGATGTTGAAAACAGCTTAGAAAACCGTTTATCAGTACGCCCAGCTCACCTTGCGCGTCTGCAATTGCTCGCTGACGATGGGCGCTTGATGGTCGCAGGGCCACACCCCGCCGTAGACAGTGATAATCCAGGCGCAGCGGGTTTTACAGGTTCACTGGTGGTCGCTGAGTTTGAATCGCTGGAAGCAGCAAAAGCCTGGGCTGATGCAGATCCTTATGTTGCTGCTGGGGTTTATGCCAGCGTCATTGTTAAACCTTTCAAACCGGTTCTGCCGTAAATGAAAATTGTTTCATTCAATATCAATGGATTGCGTGCGCGGCTCCATCAGTTACAAGCGTTGATTGACTGCCATCAGCCAGACATTATTGGGCTTCAGGAAACAAAAGTGCACGATGAAGCCTTCCCATTAGCTGAAGTTGAAGCGATGGGTTACCAAGTACAATATCATGGCGGAAAAGCCCATTATGGCGTGGCTTTACTGTCAAAAGTTGAACCATTGAAGGTGCATAAAGGCTTTCCCACAGATGCCGAAGATGCTCAGAGACGTCTGATTGCAGGAGAGTTTATGCAAGCTAACGGGCGTCTATTAACTGTCATCAACGGTTACTTCCCGCAAGGTGAAAACATTGCGCATGAAGTGAAATATCCTGCCAAAAGAAAGTTCTATGCTGATTTAATGCGGTGGTTGAGCAGCAGCTTTAGTCCTGAACAAGATATTGCGATTATTGGCGATATGAATATCTCCCCTATCGATCTTGACATCGGCATTGGTGAAGTTAACGCCAAACGCTGGTTACAAACAGGGAAATGCAGTTTTCAGCCTGAAGAGCGGCAATGGTTTAACACCTTATTGGATTGGGGACTTGTCGATACGTTCAGACAACTTCATCCGCAACGGGAACAACGTTACTCTTGGTTTGATTACCGCAGTCGTGGATTTGACGACAATCGAGGCCTGCGCATTGACACCATCCTCGCAAGCGCACCTTTAGCTCTGCGTTTGAAGGAGTCAGATGTAGATTATGATTTAAGGTCCATGGAAAAACCTTCAGATCACGCACCTATCTGGAGTACGTTTGACTGCGGCAAATAAACTTGTCGATATCGTTAATCTGTATCCAATTTACAGGCTCAAAAGAAAATGCCCGGCTACTCACCGGGCCTTTTTCTGTCAGTGATTTAGTTACTGCAACTCTGAATCACTAGCGGATTAGTGATAACAATCGCTGGCGCACCCGCAGCAGCCGTTGCTGCAAAAGTTGCCACTTCAGCCTGCATCTCGGCTGTTGCGGCGGCGGCCATACCATCAGTCACGCCACTTACCTCTGAAGGATTGGCAATTGAGCTATGGTGTCCTTTCGTAAAACGCACCGCTCCGGATGATGCACTGGTATCGACGCAATTCAGGCCCAGATTTGTAATCAATGGCTCGGTGCCCGACAACGGGAAGCCACTCACACTATTTGGTAACACCTGATCTGGTTTATTGCCAGCACCATCACCGACAATTTCAATCAGGTGCACCGGCAGTCCTGACGCTTGCAACATACTGACTTGACTAATCGGGTCACTACTATCAATCGCGGTTTGCACAGCGAAAGCAAAGGTTGGTAAGAAACTCTGGTAAACCGAACTCACTAATGCTGCATATTCAGCAGAATCCTCAGCATAGCCTTCGGTATTGGCCGCAGTGACCAATGCCTTAAAAGTGTCACTGGCAGTAATACTGGCATAAAGCACCGGAGAGAAGGTGGCAGAACCCGCAAAGCTTCCAGCCAGACCACCACTTGGCGCCACTAATGATACCCCTTTAATACCATAATAATTAGGTAAAGCATTACCGCTGATTGGATCAATCAAGCCACTGCTTGCATAAGTCGCAAAGTCAGTGCCAACGATTGCTCCCAAGCTCAGGCCTTGAGCAGTCATTTTATCTGCATCAAATAACGGTGTTGCACCGGTAGCGGCCTGAGTTGCACTTAATCCACCTAAAGCCAAACGCAATGCTAGATGGTCAACAGTCGCCTGGCGGAAGTTATCACGCACTGACAGTGTACTGGCGATATTCACAAACACTAACGCGCTGCCATTAGTAAAAGCATTGGGCTTACCAATAACAGCACCAAACGATGGGTCGGTAGCAGAAACCTCATAGGTCCCATCGCCATTAGCATCAAACGATCGTGCACCGTGTAATGGCATATCCATCGCAACAACAGCCACCCCTGCTGCGGCATAACTCCCCGCATAAGCTAAAGCCATCTCCTTACCGCCCCCAAGTCCATGCATGGCTATCGTGGCAGGCCAACCTGTGGTCGGTGCGCTAAAGGTTTTTCCCTGACTAGCATAAAATGCGGCCAGTTTGGTCGCGTTGGGTACCGTAATGAGCAACGGTACGGTTTCATAGCCTTTAATGGCTGGGATAGGATTAAAGCGCGTAAGGTTTCGGGTTAGATCAGCATTACTGCCATCATCCAATGTCCAGGTTTTACCAACAAGTAAAGACAGATCAGCTAACGCTGCACTCGGATCAATGCCGTAAGCCATAGCTTGCTCTGCAAAATGACTTTGGCTCAAGCTACCATTCTGTAATGCCTGCAATACTGTGACCGGACTATCGCCCAGAGCTACCCAATGACCATCGATAGTGCTACAGCTGGCAGAAGAACAATCACCATAAATCGGTAACTTAATGGAAGCAGTATAAACGTCGGCCATATCCGCTAGAACATAAGCGGTACCATCCGCCACCGTTAATCCTGCTGTGGTTGCGGCGGTATAGCCCGTAGCAACAGGGGCTTGCACCCAGCTCGGGGCATAAGCAGAATTGCTTTGTAACATCATCAATTTAACGGCTTCATATACATTGCTGACAGACTGAGTTGTGAAGAGTCCAGCATAGATAATGCTAGCACTATCAATGCCATAAGTGTCTGTGAGAACTTTTTCATAGCTATTGACTAATGTCTGTAACATCAGTTGTTCTGCTGTTTCCAGTGGATGGGTTTCAATATCCATTTTCAACAACGCATACGTAGTAGACGGTGCAACACTGCGACCTTCTGTATCCTTAATTAACGTCGTTGCCACATACAGGTAGGAGTGCGCGGGCTTCAACGGTTTTAGTGGCACAACGATGATATTGTTACCTGATACCTGAGTGATAAAATCCTCTCCCCACGTCAATTCATCACTCACCTCACAAGCACTAACAGCTGCTTCAACCTGACACGCTGCTAGCGTTGATAATGGTCCACCGCTTACCGCTTCAAACAGACGTATGGCCCCTGGCTGAGTTACAGAAGACGCCAACAGTCCAATCTCGTTACCATTACTATCAGTCGATGGTGCAAAACCAATAGTGATAGGCTGTGTTGTCGACCAGCCATCTAGCGCCCCCAACGCTAACTGCGGATCGGTATAATCGCCCGCACTCTCTCCCGGCATATTGAGTGTGCCATCAAGCGTGCCGCTGAGCAGCAAGTCGTTTGGCACAGGTATCGCAGAATTAGCCGGATCGAACACAAGATGCGTCTCTGGCACTAATGGTTCGGTACTGTTCTTCAGTTCGTCGTAACTGTCCCCACCGCAGGCTGTAAGTCCCAATGCCACAATGGTTGTGGTGACCACTATCAGTCTGTTCATATTTGTAACCCCAAGTCTTGTTGTAGTAGTTTTGTTTCCCTGACAAATTGGCCACAATACCCCAATGCTTGTGACTGCAGGAATGAGACCTATGTCTCAATCTTTAACAAGTTAATGCATATTTGGTGTTTTAGCTACAGAACAGAAACAAATGAAACCAATGTATTACGGCACTAATCAGCCATTTGTTTTAAACAACGAGGGAAACGCCTGCCAACAGCAATAAGGTTGCGGGTTACTGAAATTACGGGAATTGTGCTGATGTTGGACTATCAAGCGAAAAAAGATTTATTAACAAATAAAATTATTCTGGTGACTGGGGCTGGTGATGGCATAGGTCGTACAGCAGCCATAACTTATGCCGCACATGGTGCTACGGTTATTTTACTGGGACGCACCCAAAGAAAACTGGAAGCGGTATATGATCAGATAGTCGCCCAAGGCTACCCCCAACCTGCAATCATGCCACTGGATTTGGCAAGTGCCACAGTTGGTGATTACCAACATATGGCAGCGCTAATCGATGCACAATTCGGGCGGCTGGATGGCTTGCTGCACAATGCCAGTTTACTGGGGACTCTGACATTACTGGAACAACTTCCGCTCCAGGAGCTGGAACTACTGCTCAAGGTCAATGTGGTGGCAGAACTTGCCATGACACAAGCGTTGTTACCCTTGCTTAGACAAGCAAGTACGGCTTCTATCCTTTTTACCAGTAGTGGTGTCGGACGCAAAGGACGTGCTTATTGGGGAGCGTATGCTATCTCAAAATTTGCCACTGAAGGCATGATGCAGGTGTTAGCCGATGAGATTGATGGCAGTTCAGTAAGAGCTAACAGTATTAATCCCGGGGGCACCCGTACGACTATGCGTGCCAGTGCCTATCCGGCAGAAGATCCTCTCACGCTGAAAACACCGCAAGAAATTATGCCGCTATATCTATACCTGATGGGCGATGACAGTCTCCATGAAAATGGCCAGGCTTTCAGTGCACAACTTAAACCTACTATTTCAAAATGATTAACGATAAAAACGACAAGGAAATGAATATGGATCAGTCATCCACTTATCCAATTGGGACACCGGGTGTGCCTTGGGGCGATAGCGAAAAAACTCAATGGCGCCAATCACGTGCAATCCAACGCAGTTATCAAGCAGAAGTATTAGACAAAATCTCTGCATTAGCGGCAACGTTTGACATCATTCAATACGGAGCACTGAGCTACGATACCAAACGTTATCCGCTACTGGCACTCAAATCAAAAAACTGGGATGCAGCCAAGCCTGGGGTATTAATCACCGGAGGCGTCCACGGCTATGAGACCAGTGGGGTTCAGGGGGCATTACTTTTTGCCCAATCCCAAGCGCAGCTTTTTACCAACGATTTTAATCTGCTCATAGCGCCCTGTGTTAGCCCCTGGGGCTACGAAGTGATCAACCGCTGGAATCCATTGGCGATAGACCCAAACCGCTCGTTTTATGTAAACAGTCCTGCCGAAGAGTCTGCTTCATTGATGGCCTTAGTTGCTGAACAACCTTGTGAATTTTTAGCGCATATTGATCTTCATGAAACAACCGATACCGATGAAAGTGAATTTCGGCCTGCGCTATCGGCAAGAGATGGCAAAGCATATCAGCCTGGCGAAATTCCCGATGGCTTTTATGTAGTTGATGATAGCGCCCATCCACAACCGGCTTTTCAAAAAGCGATTATTGCGGCTGTTGCAAAAGTCACCCACATTGCGCCAGCCGATAAAGACGGCAATATCATTGGGTCAAAGGTAGTGCAACCCGGGGTTATTGAATATGCACTTAAGGAGCTAGGCTTATGCGCCAGTGTTACAGGGGCGCCTTATACTTGCACGACGGAGGTTTATCCTGACAGCCCTAAGGCCACCGATGACATCTGTAATCAGGCGCAGGTTGCCGCAGTTTGTGGTGCGCTCAAATTCCTGCTTCAAAACGGCTAACCCCTAACAACGCTAAAGATAAAGGCCACTATTCGTGGCCTTTTATGTTGAAATAATTACTGGCGGGTTGTCTTTCCCTGTGACGTTTTCTGTTTACGTACCGCACGCCGCACTTTAGCACTGCGCACTTTGGCTCGTGCCACGCTGTGCTTATCCATTCCCAACATGGAGCGGGTTTCAGGTTCTAGTCCAGCGAGCTGTCGTAGATAGTTCACTTGCTCCAGCGGCAACTCCATCCAGCCACCACGAGGCAACGTCTTAGGCAATTCAATCATGCCATAGCGGACTCGGATCAAGCGACTGACCTGCACTTCTACCGCTTCCCACAAACGCCGCACTTCTCGGTTACGGCCTTCATGTAATGCCACGTGCCACCACTGGTTAATGCCTTCACCACCCGCCGCTTTGATTTGATCAAACTGTGCCGGACCATCTTCCAGCATCACGCCAGTACGCAGCTTTTGCACCACCAGATCGTTGACTTCACCAAAGGTACGCACCGCATATTCACGTTCCACTTCATTTGACGGATGCATCAGCCGGTTAGCGAGTTCACCATCAGAGGTAAACAGCAACAAACCTGAGGTGTTGATATCCAAACGCCCGACAGCAACCCAACGACTATCGCGGGTACGCGGTAGTCGATCAAAAACCGTTGGCCGACCTTCCGGATCTTTGCGAGAACAGATCTCACCTTCCGGTTTGTGGTAAGCCAGCACCCGACAAATCACATCTTCCGCTGACTTGAGCGATACCTGGCGACCATCGATACGGACCTTGGCATCTGCTTCAATGCGGTCGCCAAGATTAGCAATTTCTCCATCGACACTCACCCGGCCTGCAGCTATCCATGCCTCCATCTCACGACGGGAGCCATGGCCAGCACGGGCCAAGATTTTCTGCAATTTTTCACTCATTAATAGACTCTTCTATGGTTTCCGGCATGGTCTTCATTCCTGAAAACACTGCCTCTAATGATTCGGCATCCGTTAACGGTGGCAAGTCTGCCAATTTATCGAGGCCGAAATAGGCCAGGAACTCCGCTGTCGTAGCAAACAATGAAGGCCGTCCCGGCACCTCTTTATGCCCCACGACACGGACCCAGCCGCGATCAGTTAAATTTTTGATGATCTGACTGCTGACAGCCACACCTCGCACAGCTTCAATTTCCCCTCGGGTTACTGGCTGCTGATAGGCAATAACCGCCAAGGTTTCTAACGTGGCACGTGAATATTTTGGTGCCTGCTCCTGCCACAGCGTCTGCAATATTTCACTCAGACTGTCGCGAGTCTGGAATCGATAGCCACCCGCAACATTCACCAATTGCACGCCACGTTCCTGATATTCCATTACCAGTTCATCCAACAATGATTTCAGCCGTGGCACAGATACACTGAAATCCGCTAACACCGTTTCCCGTAAAACTTTCACTGATACTGGCTTGCCCAACACAAACAAGGTGGCTTCCACCAGTTGCTTTAGCTGAGAATCATTGATTTGCGCCAAGGACAGCCTCCGTTCCAGTTAAAATGCCTTCAGATATATTGGCGCAAACGGTTCACTTTGCACCAATTCCACCAGCAAGCCTTTCACCAGTTCCATCAATGCCAGAAAACTAACTACGACTCCGGCACGGCCTTCACTAATACTGAACAGCGCTTCAAACGGCGTGTAACGCTCACTTGAAAGCTGTGCCAATATCTGACTCATACGTTCACGCGTCGACAATTGCTCTTTTCGTACTTGATGATCACCGTAGGCTTCTACCCGCTTTAACACGTCGCCAAAAGCACGCGCCAATTCCAGCAGGCTCACGTCAGGAGGCACCAACCGAGGTCGAATTTCTGGGGAGGGTGCAGCGCTAGCCTGGAATACATCTCGCTCTAACCTTGGCAAATTATCCAACCGCATAGCAGCATCTTTGATGCTCTCATAAGCCTTCAACTGCCTGATCAGCGCTGCCCGCGGATCATCTTCTTCGTCAGCTTCCAGTTCCGGTTTAGGTAACAGCAAGCGAGATTTAATCTCCGCCAGGGTTGCTGCCATCACCAAATAATCGGCAGCCAACTCGACTCTGGCCCCCTGTAACATCTCAATGTATTCCAGGTACTGAGACGTGATCTGCGTAATCGGCAGATCAACCACATCCAGCTTTTGTTTGCGGATCAGGTACAGCAACAGATCCAACGGTCCTTCAAAGGCTTCGAGAAATACCGCCAGCGCTTCAGGAGGAATAAACAGATCGGCGGGAAGTTCTTGTAAGACTTCACCACGCACTACAACCAAGGGTAAGCTCTGTTGCACACCTTCAGTCATCCATTTTCCTCTTTGTCAGGGCGCTGACGAGCGCGCGATTATAGCGGGTAATCATGGTTAAAGAAACGGCGAAATATCCCCCGCGCCTTCACGGACGATTTCCATACCGTCTTCGGACATGTCGATAACCGTAGTGGGCTTTTCGCCAAGATAACCACCAGCGACAATGGCATCGACTTGATGCTCTAGCTCATCGCGGATTATTTCCGGATCGGATTCCGCGACATCATTGCCGGGAAGTACCAAGGTCGTCGACATTAAAGGCTCACCAAGCACCTCCAGTAACGCCAGCGCGATCACGTTGTCCGGTACACGGATACCGATGGTGCGCTTTTTCTCGTTCTGCAACCGCCGAGGTACTTCTTTAGTGGCTTTAAAAATGAAGGTGTAGGGACCAGGGGTGTTGTTTTTTAACACTCGAAACGCCTGATTATCTACTCGCGCATAAGTGGATAATTCAGAAAGATCACGGCACACCAAGGTAAACTCATGGTTATCACCTAGCTGACGGATCCGGGCAATGCGAGTCATTGCGTCTTTGTTGCCAATCATACAACCCAAGGCATAACCGGAATCGGTGGGATAAACGATAACCCCCCCATTTTTGAGTATATTCACGGTCTGATTGATCAGACGCGGCTGAGGATTCACCTCATGTACATAAAAAAACTGACTCATTGTTTAACTGTCCATTGCTCACTCTGCCAAACCCATTCTAACCCCTTGGGCCGACGTAAATTTTTTCCAAGTTCCAGCCAGCGGCCTGGAAAATGAAAATCGCTGCCAACTGACGCTTTCAAACCATTCAGGTTTGCCAACTGAGCCAACTGCACTAAATCTTCAGGTGATTGTTGCCCTAAGACCACTTCCATGGCATCACCACCGGCTTCTTTAAACTCTCTGACAAGTTTCTTTAACCACTTCCCCTTAAGCTGGTAACCACTCGCATGCGCTAGCACCGCGATGCCACCAGCGGCATGGATCACGTCGATCGCACTTCGCATATCGCCCCAGTTATTAGGCACATAACCGGTTTTACCGCGGGCTAAATAACGTTTAAACACTTTACCAATGTCATCAACAATCCCCGCCTGCACCAGATAACGGGCATAGTGTCCGCGACTCAATGCTGCGTCCCCCGCTAATGCCTGGGCTCCTTGATAAGCGCCCATAATCCCAGCTTTCTCAAGCCGATGACCAATCTCTTGCGCCCGTTCGTTACGCAAACAACGTTGCCGCTCAAGAAACGCTAATAACGGCGGATAATGGCAATCAAATGCCAGGCCCACAATATGGATATCATAAGCATGCCAATGGGTTGAGATCTCTACGCCATTGACCAGCGTTATTGGTTGAGACAAGCCAAGATTAAACTGCTTGGCAATAGTTAAGCCCGCGACCGTATCGTGGTCGGTAATGGCTAATACATCTACACCGTTAGTTTTTGCCCGGGTGATAAGTTCGGCAGGAGACAACGCTCCGTCGGAGGCTGTGCTATGGCAGTGCAGATCGATACAAGATTGTTCAGTAATCATCTGCTTATTGTACTTGAGTTTGTTGTACAAATGCGATTTATCTTGTTTACAGCGCACAATATTTTCAAAAAGTTAGTAATAAGTCGTTGACATTACCTGCTGTCTGCGGTTTTCTATAAGCCAATTACTGAGCTGGATTATTTCGTCATGTATAACATCGCTTCTCTTAACATCGTATGGTGGTGGCACTCCCCTTAACGCGGGTGGTGTGAAGCGCTGTATTCAAACGAGACAGCAAGATTCAACAAAGAAGCCCGCAAAATTGCGGGCTTCTTTCGTTTTTAACCCAAGAAGAGCTGCAGAAAGGGTAAAACGCAATGCAACACAGGACGGAAAAATGAGCAGATTTAAGCAAATTGCCACGGTCAACTATCGTAAGCAACCGCTTCCCTACCAGGATGATCCGCTGCGACTTTACAAACAGATTACCAATGACAAACCACACACTATGTTGCTGGAATCTGCTGAAATTGAAAGTAAAGACCACCTAAAGAGCTTTATTATCACTGACGCCGCCTTGAGCATTACCTGCATGGGACAAACCGTCAGCTTCAGTGCTCTCACCGAAAATGGCGCAACCTTGTTACCTGCCATTGCACAATACTTCAAACCACTGGCCAACATCAGTGAAAGCAACCGCTTGTTGATTGTCACCTTCGCTAAAGCAGTTGGTGAACTTGATGAAGATGCTCGCCTTAAAGCGCTGTCTCCCCTTGAAGGATTGCGTGTGCTGCAGCAAGGTATCCGCATGGCCGGTGAGGATTGTTTTGAAGGCTTGTTTTTAGGCGGTGTGCTTGGTTACGACCTGATTGCCACTGTTGAACCATTACAAGAAGTCGCTAATAGTGATAATCACTGCCCTGATTATCTATTCTATCTCGCTGAAACGCTTATCGTAGTAGATCATCAACGGCAGGATGCCGAGATTGTTACCCATGCGTTCAGCCAGGATAACAAAATCACCAAGAAGCTAGACCAGCGAGTCGCTGAGATTATAGAACTGTGCCAACAGCCGTCAGAAGTTCCACCATTGCGAGGTGTCCGTACTGAAGTGTCAGCTAACATCAGTGACGCTGAATATGGTGCCCAAGTAGAGCAACTTAAAGAACATATCCGCGCGGGTGATATTTTTCAGGTAGTGCCCTCTCGTTGTTTTCAACTGCCCTGCCCCAACACGCTGGGGGCTTATCGGGCACTGAGACTCACCAATCCCAGCCCATACATGTTTTATTTACGCACCGCTGACTTCACGCTCTTCGGCGCATCGCCAGAAAGTGCCGTGAAATACGAGACTCACACTAATCAGGTAGAGATGTACCCAATTGCCGGGACTCGTAAACGCGGCAAAGATGCTGACGGTAACATTGATGCTGACCTCGATGGTCGTATAGAACTGGAATTACGGCTCGATAAAAAGGAATTAGCAGAACACATTATGCTGGTTGACTTGGCTCGTAATGACATTGCCAGGATCAGTGAAAGTGGTACTCGTAAAGTGTCGGATTTACTTAAAGTTGACAGATATTCTCACGTGATGCATTTGGTCAGTCGCGTTACCGGGCAATTACGCAGTGACCTTGATGCCCTGCACGCTTATCAGGCGTGTATGAATATGGGCACACTCGTAGGTGCCCCCAAAGTACGTGCCGCACAACTTGTCCGGAGTGTCGAACAAAAGCGTCGAGGCAGTTATGGCGGGGCCGTAGGATATATCAACGGACTGGGCGACATCGATACCTGTATTGTGATTCGTTCTGCCTTTGTCAGCGAAGATACCGCATACATCCAAGCGGGGGCGGGTGTCGTTTATGATTCTGAACCTTTAGCCGAAGCAGAAGAAACCCGGCAGAAAGCTCAGGCCGTTATCAGTGCCATTAAGTTGGGAGGTGGCCTATGAAAATCTATCTGCTCGATAACTTTGACTCATTTACCTATAACCTCGTTGATCAGTTTCGTAGTCTCGGGTTCGAAGTGGTCATTTATCGTAACGACATCAGCGCCGATACCATCGCGGAAAAGATGTTGACTGAACCAGTACAAGCAGCCTTGGTATTGTCGCCCGGTCCAGGCGCCCCATCGGAAGCTGGCTGCATGTTACAGTTAATAGATAAAGTCGCTGGCAAACTCCCGATTTTAGGGATCTGCCTTGGACATCAGGCATTGGTCGAATATTACGGCGGGAAGGTAGGCCGTGCGGGTCAGATTGTTCATGGAAAATCCAGCCCGGTTGAACACAGCACGAAGGGGGTCTTTGACGGGTTGCCATCTCCGCTGCCGGTTGCCCGTTATCACTCTCTGGTAGCCACTGAAGTGCCAGAATGCCTAGAAGTGATCGCCAGTTATGATGGTATGCCCATGGCAGTGCAACATAAACAACATGCATCTGTCGGCTTTCAGTTCCACCCAGAATCTATTCTCACCACCCAGGGCAGTACTTTGCTGGTGCAGACCCTGCAATATTTAACGTTTGATCGCAGGGAGAGTCGTAATGCCTGATATCCAACCTTTAATGGAGCAACTATATGCGGGACAGTCACTTAGTCGCAGTCAGTCAAAAGCGCTATTCGCACCGCTGATCGCGGGAGAACTCAGTGAAGCCGCTATTTCAGCGTTATTGATAGCGTTAAAAATCAAAGGTGAAACCATTGACGAAATCAGCGGTGCTGCCGATGCACTGCTGGCAGCAGCAAAGCCTTTCCCGATGAGTGGCAAGGGCGTTATTGATATCGTCGGTACTGGTGGCGATGGACATAACACCATTAATATTTCCACGACCGCCTGTTTCGTGGCTGCCGCCGCCGGTGCCAAAGTTGCCAAGCATGGAAATCGTGGCGTATCGAGTAAATCCGGTGCATCCGATCTATTGTCAGAGCTGGGAATTAAGCTCACTATGTCGCCTGAGACTGCCGCCCATTGTCTTAGTGACATGGGGATCTGTTTTCTGTTTGCACCTCACTATCATGGTGGTGTTCGTCACGCAGTACCTGTGCGTCAGGCACTAAAGACCCGCACCGTATTTAACGTATTGGGCCCGCTTATTAATCCTGCACGCCCAGATTACATGTTGCTGGGTGTTTATAGTCCAGCGTTGGTCGCTCCGATTGCCGGAGTGTTACAAGCGCTGGGTGTAAAACGTGCCATGGTCGTCCATGGTGCCGGACTGGATGAAGTAGCACTGCATGGTGAAACCTTGGTCGCTGAACTAAAGGACGACAAGATAACCGAATATCGCCTGACACCCGCGGATTTTGGCGTCGCCACCGCGACGATTGACGCGCTGGAAGGCGGTACGCCAGCAGATAACGCGGCTATCACTTTGGCGGTTCTCAACGGTAAAGGTACAACTGCCCAGCGAAATGCAGTTGCAATCAACGCCGCCTGCGCCCTGTATATCAGTGGCCTCGCAGACAATTTACGTGCAGCAACCTTGCTGGCTCTGCAAACAATCGATTCCGGCCGCGCCGCCATTCTCGTGCAGCAACTGGCAACAGGGAGTCAACTGGAGACGATCAATGAGTAATGTGTTAACTCGCATTGTCGACACCAAAACTGAACATATCGCTAGTCTGAAAAAACGCTTTCCAGAAGAAAGTCTGCGACCACAAATATCACATCGCAGTCTTTACCGCGCGCTTAGTGGTCCAAAGGCCAGTTTTATTCTGGAATGCAAAAAGGCCAGTCCTTCTAAAGGGCTTATTCGTGATGATTTTGATCCACAGTCAATTGCGGCGACATACAGCCATTATGCCAGCGCCGTATCAGTGTTGACTGATGAGCAATTTTTCCAGGGGGATTTTGATTTTATCCCGTTGGTACGCAGCCAGGTGGACCAACCGATCCTGTGCAAGGACTTCTTTATTTCGCCTTACCAGATAAAACTAGCGGCACATCAGGGCGCTGATGCAATTCTGCTGATGTTGTCAGTTTTAGATAACGTGCAATACCGGCAATTGGCGGCCGAAGCTGCCAAATACAGACTGGATATTCTTACTGAAGTCTCCAACGAGGAAGAACTACATCGTGCCATTGCGCTAAATGCACCACTGGTAGGGATCAACAACCGTAATCTGCGAGATTTGACTACGAATATTGTCAATACTGAGCGACTAGCCCCCAAATTACCTAAAGACATGCTGGTGATCAGTGAGTCGGGGATCTACACCCATGCCGATGTCAGACAACTGGCACCTTTGGTGAACGGTTTTCTGGTAGGGAGCTCGCTGATGGCAGAGGATGATTTAGATTTAGCCTGCCGCAAACTTATTTTTGGTCACAACAAAGTCTGCGGCATTACCCGCAGTAGCGACCTGCACGCTGCGGCTGATGCCGGTGCCGTTTATGGCGGATTGATTTTTGCCCCACAATCTTCCAGAAAAGTTACGCTGGAACAGGCTCTTGAGTTAGCAAAAAGTAATCGCGAACAGAAACAACACTTGTTGCTGGTAGGCGTATTCGTTGATGCCCCGACAAGTGAAATCGTTACCGTTGCCGTAGCACTTAAACTAGATGCCGTGCAACTGCATGGAAAAGAGGATGACACGGCGCTTGCCAGACTGCGTGAGGGCCTCGACAACGCTGGCATGAGTGCCACTGAAATTTGGAAAGCCATTCCGGTAAACGCCGAGGGAGAAACGGCAGCCATCAGTATCCCCGCTCATGCTGACCGTGTTCTTTACGACAGTAAAACCGGGGCCAGTTTTGGTGGTACCGGTAAAGCGTTTAACTGGCAGCAACCACTGCCTAGTAAAGCAGATGCGATGTTGGCCGGTGGTTTGGGACCGGATAATGCCGCTGAAGCGGCAGAACAAGGATTCTTCGGACTGGACTTTAATTCGGGTGTGGAAGTGGCTCCCGGTATCAAAGACAGTGACAAAATTTACGACGTACTGGCAGCCGTCAGGGCGTAAACCAAAAGATTGACTGCGGTACGCCGCGGCGAAGGAATTAAAATCATGAGCGAGACGATACTCAACCCCTACTTTGGGGAATTCGGCGGTATGTACGTACCGCAAATTCTGATGCCAGCCCTCAAACAGCTGGAGCGGGCATTTGTAGAAGCGCGCCAGGACCCAGCATTTCAGGAAGAATTTCAGGATCTGCTGAAAAACTATGCTGGGCGACCCACTGCATTAACGCTGACCCGCAATCTGTCACCAAATCCTAAAGTAAAAATTTACCTCAAGCGTGAAGACCTGCTGCATGGCGGTGCTCATAAAACCAATCAGGTGATCGGTCAGGCATTGCTGGCTAAACGCATGGGCAAAACTGAAATTATCGCAGAAACCGGTGCAGGACAACATGGTGTGGCTACCGCGCTGGTCTGTGCATTACTCGGTCTGAAATGCCGGATCTATATGGGCGCAAAAGACGTTGACCGCCAAAGCCCTAACGTATTCCGGATGCGACTGATGGGGGCAGACGTAATCCCCGTACATTCTGGCTCATCCACCTTGAAAGATGCCTGTAACGAAGCCATGCGTGACTGGTCAGGTAGCTATGAGCGTGCCCATTATCTTTTAGGAACAGCCGCCGGTCCGCATCCCTTCCCGACCATCGTCAGAGAATTTCAAAAGATGATTGGTGAAGAAACCAAACGCCAGTTGCAAGAACGCGAAGGCAGATTGCCTGATGCCGTTATTGCCTGTGTTGGGGGTGGTTCCAACGCTATTGGCATGTTTGCTGATTTCATCGATGAGCCTTCTGTCAAACTTATCGGCGTTGAGCCAGCCGGAAAAGGCATCGAAAGCGGCATGCATGGTGCACCATTACGCCATGGCAAACTGGGGATTTATCTTGGGATGAAATCGCCGTTGATGCAGGATAACGAAGGACAGATTGAAGAATCCTACTCCATCTCTGCCGGGCTAGACTTCCCATCTGTAGGACCTCAACACGCCTATCTTTATGCATCCGGTCGTGCCAATTATGAATCAGCCACCGATGATGAAGCATTGGAAGCGTTCCAGCTGCTAGCGCGCCATGAAGGTATCATTCCGGCACTGGAATCCGCTCACGCAGTCGCTTATGCGTTGCGTTATGCCAAAGAATGCACCGAAGACACCATTCTGGTAGTGAACCTTTCTGGTCGTGGCGACAAAGACATTTTTACTGTTTCAGACATACTGGCTGCCCGCGAAGCCAGCCAGGAGGTTTAACATGAGTACACGTTACCAAGCGTGTTTTTCCCGTCTTGCTGCGGAAAAACGCGGAGCATTTGTTCCCTTTGTAACGCTGGGAGATCCTAATCCTGAGCAGTCCCTGGCGATTGTGGATACTTTGGTTGCTAATGGCGCCGATTGTCTGGAACTGGGCTTTCCTTTTTCCGACCCACTGGCAGATGGCCCCGTGATCCAGGGAGCCAATCTTCGGGCATTACACAGTGGCACGACCCCTACTCTTTGCTTTGAGATGATTGCGCAGATCCGCGCTAAATATCCCGAACTTCCAATTGGTCTGCTGCTATATGCCAATCTGGTGTACGCCAACGGCATACTCAATTTCTACCAACGAGCTAAAGCCGCAGGCGTTGACTCCGTCCTGGTTGCAGATGTTCCTGTAGAAGAATCTGCGCCATTTGTTACGGCAGCTAAAAGCGTGGGGATCGCGCCCATTTTTATCGCACCGCCAAATGCAGATCATGATACGTTGGCGTTGGTTGCCAGAACGGCGGAAGGATATACCTATCTGCTATCACGTGCCGGTGTCACCGGAGCTGAAAACAAAGCGGGGATGCCAGTTCATGAAATTCTTGATTCACTAAAACAATTTGATGCTCCGCCGCCGCTGTTAGGTTTCGGCATTGCGGAACCCGCCCAGGTCAAGGCGGCTATCGAAGCCGGTGCAGCCGGAGCCATCTCGGGTTCTGCGGTAGTAAAAATTATTGCCGCGAATCTGGATAATCCGGCGCTGATGCTGGAACAACTAGGCGCTTTTGTCAAAGCAATGAAAGGGGCGGCATAGGCCTGAATCATATAGATTAAGTTACTGATTAAAGGCAGGAATAATCCTGCCTTTAATTTTTTATAAGTAATCGCTTTTTATGGAAAAATACCATAAAAAAATCATGGTCTTTACCTTGAAAAAATAGTGTTTGGTACCATATTACAATCAGGTAATCGAGGGATTACCGAAAGGTTGAATCACCTTGGGATGACATCACATAAGGAGGTCAATATGAAATTACGTCCTTGGAATCCTGCAGAAGAATTCGACAATCTGTTCAGTCGTTTTGGTTCACTGGCTAACTGGACAAATCCGTTTATGGCCGGAGAACGTCACTGGTTGCCGGCCACCGATATCAGCGAAAATGCTGATAACTACCTGTTGAAGGTAGAACTGCCGGAAATGAAAAAAGAAGATATCAGCCTCAATATAGAAGATGGCTGCTTAGTGATCTCCGGCGAACGTAAACATGAACACACAGATGATAAACAGCATATGACCGAGAGATTTTACGGTCAGTTTGTTCGTCGTTTCCAGTTACCAGATAATGTCGATGACAATGCTATTGATGCAAAATTCGACAACGGCATGTTGTATTTAACACTGCCCAAAATTGAAGTGAAAGCTGACGTAAAACATCAGATCGATATTCACTAATTGTTGATGTTACTCACCTAAAAGCCACCTCCGCTTGAGGTGGCTTTTATATTTTTGTCTCTCAATGTGTTTAACATAAAGAAAACAATTAGCTTTTGTTATTTACAACACTGTTAGAAAACTGCTTTTTGCTGAATCTCAATCAGATAGACCATTCCATTCTGTCAAATTTGTGCTAGATTTCTGGCGTACTGAATATATGCAGATTACAACTAATGTTAACGTCTCTGCACCTCTACAGGTTTTGTCATTACCTGTAAAATAATTTGTAAGGAACCCCGTTGTTACGGGAGATACCGGAAAGTCACATAACCCAGAGTCTGCTTATGCCATTCAATTTATTGTCTGCGACAGAAACTTTTAACAATTCATCCTTTAATACCTTTAAGGACGCCTCGGCAGTTCGCAAAGTAAAGCTTCGCTTGCGCAATTTGAGTCGTGGCTTGCTGATTTCCTGCAGTTTGCTATTAAGTCTGTCAGCATGTGCTGTCGGGCTGCAGGTAACACCCAAAGAGGGTGAAACCTTCGATTATGCTTGGCTAAAGGGTTTTGCCCGTAACTTGGCTACCGAACCCTACGTCAGTCATAAAGGGGAATTACCCAGCAGCCTGCAACATCTTGACTGGGATGATTACCAACAGCTGCACTTCAAGAAAAAAGCCGCGTTATGGCGTAATGACGACGTAAACTTTCGGGCAGAGCTGTTCCATTTAGGGTTATATTTTGACACGCCGGTGCAAATGTATGAACTGCAAAATGGCAAAGCTACTCCCATCAAGTATTCCCCTTCCTTGTTTGACTATGGCAAGTCGAAAGTGGATGGCAAAGCCTTACCTAAAGATCTGGGATTTGCAGGATTTCGCATGCAATTCCACACCGACTGGCAGCGTGACGTTATAGCCTTTCTTGGTGCCAGTTATTTCCGCGCAGTTGGGCAGGAAATGCAATATGGCCTATCGGCTAGAGGGTTGGCAGTCGATACTGCCATGGATCATCCTGAAGAATTTCCAATCTTTACCGACTTCTGGCTGGAACATCCCACCAACAATTCAGATGTCACCACTGTGTACGCGCTGATGGATTCGCCTAGTGTCACTGGCGCCTATCGTTTTGATATTCAGCCAGGTGCCCGATTAAAAGTGAAGGTTGATGCGGCAATTTATCCACGTAAAGCCATCGCGCGTCTTGGTGTCGCCCCATTAACCAGTATGTACATGGTGGGTGAGAATGACCGTCGCACAGACTATGACTGGCGCCCAGAAATCCATGATTCAGATGGTCTCGCGATGCACACAGGTAACGGTGAGTGGATTTGGCGACCTTTGAATAACCCCGCCGAATTGCGTTTTAACGCCTACAGCGACAATAATCCCAAGGGCTTTGGTCTATTACAACGCGACCGTAATTTTGACCATTATCAGGACGACGGCGTGTTTTATGAAAAGCGGCCAAGTCTGTGGATTGAGCCCACCAGTGACTGGGGAAAAGGTTCAGTACAGTTGGTAGAGATCCCAACCCTGGATGAGACCTTTGATAACATCGTGGCGTTCTGGAATCCTGCGCAACCTATAGAAGCCGGACAAGAATTACTGTTTAGCTACAACATGTATTGGGGCGGCATTCCACCTCAGCAGTCCCCCAAAGCTAAGGTGGTAGACACCTTTACCGGTATTGGCGGGCTCATTGGAAAAAAACGTCCTTACTACAGCAAACGTTTCGTCGTGGATTTTGCTGGCGGTTCATTGCCAATGCTCAGTAAAGATGCCGAGGTGAAAGCCGTTATTTCGGTGTCTCGAGGTCGCACAGAAATTGAATCTGCCAGACCATTACATGAGATTGATGGCTACCGGGCGATGTTTGATTTGGTGCCACCCGATGAAAGTACTGACCCGATTAATATCCGTCTGTATTTGGAGTCTGACGGACAACCACTGTCTGAAACCTGGATGTATCAGTGGAACCCACCGCCAGCGGCGCAGCGCCAGCTACATAACGCGGGGCACCTGAAGTAACAATATGAACGCCGGTTTATGCCGGCGTTTTTATATCTGTTACGTAATGTCACAGGATCGCGCAGCCAGTACCCCAACCGAGTCAGCGTTAACTGGCTTAGGCTCGCGTCCTCAAATGATCGGAACTATCGAAACTGCAGCGTCGGGTCACATCTTACAGTACTGTTCTTTTATCTTAATATTTCGTTAAGAATGCCAAGGGTAAATTCGGTTTTGCATAGCCATTGACGCAGTTGTAAACCACCAGTTCACGCGGCCGTCAATCCTGTCCCAAACCCAGTTACCGCGAACAGCATCTGTTCGTCTGTGAGGCAGCAATGAAAGCATGTTTAGTCGTCTGCGGCTTGCTCCTGTGTTCAACTCCCGCTTTTGCTAACGGTAATTCCAGTTTAAACAGTGAGTTAGGACATTTCGCTGGCGGCGTATTTACCTCTAGTGCCGTCACTGCGCTTAGCAATTACATTGCGCCAGAACAAAACCGAGCATGGAACGGATTTTGGGTGCCAACAGCAGTGAGTTCACTGGAAGAGTTACGTGAATTTGCCGTAGGCGATAATACGGCTGGCGAAGCATTACTCGATGCCAGTTGTTTTGCCGTGGGGGCTTTCATTGGCAGTTACAGCACCAACCACTTTTTGCTGACGCCAACCGTCGGTAAAGATGGTGAAACAGGCCGTTACTTCGGTTTAAATCTGGCCTTTCGTTTTTAAAAAAATAGTGATGATAATCCTGTAGTTAATCATCGCCGGGTGATAACGCTTGTGATCAGCACCAGTAGGAGTCAACCACTGTGACTCCTACCAAACACAAAGCAATCTTTTTTATCCCAGACGTTTATGAAAACGTTTGGATGCGATCAATACCCCGACACAAGTGAATCCCAGTAACCATAGCGCATCTTTCCCAAGCGATAGCACTTCAGCTTGCCGTAAAACCACACCACGAACCATCCGTATAAAATGGGTCGCCGGAAACGCTTCAGCAATCCACTGTGCGGCCACTGGCATGGCCTCGTAAGGGAACATAAAGCCTGATAGCAAAATAGAGGGCATCAGCACAAAAACGGTCATCTGCATGGCCTGTAACTGTGTTTGTGCAATCGTACTGATCACTAACCCCAACGTGAGACTGGCACAGATAAACAGCAGAGAAGCCAGCAACAACGAGTCCAGCCCCCCGCGCACAGGTACCGCAAACACCCAATGTCCCACACTAAGAATAATGGTCACCTGAATAAGCCCGACTAACACATAGGGAATAATTTTGCCGAGCATCAGTTCCAGCGGTTTTACTGGCGTGGCAATCAAGAACTCCATATTGCCCTGCTCCCGCTCCCGGACAATGGCCGCCGAAGTAAACATAATCATGGTCATGGTCAGAATGACCGCCAGTAATCCTGGCACAATGTTCACTACCGAGCGCTGCTCTGGGTTGAAATACTCGACCACCTCAAAAGTCGGTACCACGGCAGTCACGCTGCGATTTGCCAACTCGTCCAATGGCATGGTACGCAATGCCCGAATGGTGGCCGCCACCATAGTATCTGAACCATCTACCAGCCATTGCGCCACCGGGCGCGTCACAGCAGAACGTTCACGCTTGCTGTCAAAGGCTGGATGATTAACTAAACGTTCACCAAAATCCGCAGGCAGATACAACACCGCCTTCACTTCACCATTGGTAATGGCTTTTTCCGCCGCGGCAGCAGATGAATAATGATGTTTAAAATCTATTACTTGCGAAGCGGTCAGCGCCTGTAATAACGCTCTGCTGTAGCTGTTTTGACTTAGATCTACAATACCGGCTGGCACATGCCGAACATCGGTGTTAATGGCATAGCCAAAGAGCATTAGCTGTAATAACGGGATCATCACAATCATGCCAAATGTCATGCGATCACGCGCCAACTGCTTCAACTCTTTGGTGATAATCGCGAGCAATCTAGCCCACATGCCGGCCTCCGGTACAAGTAACAAACACATCTTCCAGGCTCGGCCTGACCACCTCAAGTTGATGGTTGCCGCAGAGCGGTTGCAGTAAGCCCAATGGATCCTGTTGGGCATCATTCACCAATACCCGCAAACGACTGCCAGCCTGAGAGGCAGAAATAACGTCTTTCAGCGTGGATAACTGCTGCTTTAGTTGACGCAATCCCTCACCACTCACCTCTATCACTTTAGCGCCCATGGATTGCATCAATTGCCTTGGCGTATCATCCGCACGTTTGATGCCGTGTTCCATAATCGCCAATTTATGGCAACGCTCGGCTTCATCCATATAATGGGTAGACACCAAAATAGTGGTCCCGGCAGCGCTAAGATCAAAAAGTTGCTCCCAAAAGTCCCGACGGTTCTGAGGATCGACGGCCGACGTCGGTTCATCCAGGAACAATAGTTCCGGACGATGTAAGGTGGCACAAGCTAGCGCTAACCGTTGTTTCTGCCCACCACTCATGGTGCCCGCTAACTGCTGTTGCCTGTTAGCCAGTCCATATTGTTGCAATAACTCATCAATGCGACTTCGACTGGATTTACCGCGGACGCCATAGATCGCAGCCACAAATCGCAAGTTTTCTAACACTGACAGATTTTCATACAGCGAAAATTTCTGCGTCATATAGCCAATACGACTCTTGAGTTGCTCCTCATGCCCTTTAAGCGTCTGCCCCAAGATAGCGATTTCACCGTCACTGGGCTCAAGCAATCCAGTCAATAAACGAATCACCGTGGATTTACCACTGCCATTGGGTCCGAGGAATCCATAAATGGTACCTTTCGGAATGGTCAGATCCAGCTGGTTAACGGCAACCAGGTCACCAAATCGGCGTGTTAGCCCTTTGGTGCTAATCGCTATCTCGTCAGTTAGCGCTTCACCTGCGTCCATAGCATTCATGGTAAGCGTACCTCAAGCGCGATCCCTACTGGCAAATTTGCAGCATCAGGTAAATCGATATCGGTGAGATACATCAGCCGCGCGCGATCTCGTTCATTTAAGGCAAAATAAGGGGTAAATGCAGGTTGGCTGCGGATATTACTCACGGTACCGATGAGCGGTTGTTGACGGCCATCTACCCACACTTGCAGTTGCTCACCCTTATGGACTTTGCCCAACGCCGTTTGCGGTAAATAAACCCGCGCATAGGCTCGGTCAGCAGCGAGTAAGGTCACGAGCTGCACGCCTGCAGCCACTCTATCGCCGGTTTTCCAGGGCAAGATATCGACTTCACCGGCTTTAGGCGCTTTTAAACTCAGATCTGCCAGAGATTTTTCTGCCGAGGCAAGTGCAGCGGTTGCTTCATCAACCTGTGCTTTTGCCTGCGCAATCTCTTCGCTGCGAGTACCATTTTTTAGTTCCAGCCACTGTTGTTGCGCCTGCTCGGTCAATGCTTGTGTCTGTTTTTTTAGCGCGGTGGCGGAATCCAGATCGGCCTTACCTATCATCTTTTTCTGGTACAACGCCTGGGCACGACGGAATTGTTTATTGGCATCTTCGGCTTGCGCTTTAGCGGCCTGCATTGCTGCCTCAGCCGCCGCGAGTTGTTCTGCCCGGGCTCCCGTTTCTAGCTGTTGCAGTTGAGCTGTCACCTGATCCAGAGCCGCCTGACGTTGTGCAACCGTAGCTTTGGCATTACGGCTGTCTAACTGCAACAGCAGCTGACCAGCCTTAACCTGTTGACCTTCCGTTACCGCAATATTGCTGATCTGTTCTGCTATCGGTGCCGATAGGATCATGCGATCACGCTCCAAGGTTCCCATCGCACGTTCCTCATCCGCACCGGAACACCCAGTCAATAACAGCAGCCATAGCCCGCAGATGTGCTTGTATTTCATTTGTGTTCTCCAAGCCCTGAGGGCGGCATATTATCAGGATTAAATAACCCTTCGCGCATCACAATACGGTTATGATTTAGTAACTTAGTTAGCCATACATCCGTAAGTTCCATGCCAAATTCCTGCATCAATACTCTTGGTGCAATTAAAGGAAAAACCATGAGGCTGATAAAGCTAAGGCGGATCAATTGAGGGTCAAGCGAAGTGTTAAGTTGTTGTCTTGCGGCGAGCTGCCGTACCCAGTCACTGGCGTTGCCCAACATTTCCCGAAAAACAGTGGAGAGAATAGTGAATGCCTCATTATCCCCCTGATTGTTCAACACCTGAAAAATCAACCGTGGCAGCGCAGGATTGGCCGACATCATCTGATAGTAGGCCTGCATGAGCTCTTCCGGGGAGTGCAGTTCACAACTCAAATTATGTTTGAGAATTTGGACGACAGGGGCAATGGTTTCACGCACCATTGTTTCAAACAGTCCGGCCTTTGAACCAAAGTAATATCGGATCATCGCTGCATCAACATTTGCCCTACGCGCAAGTTCACGAATTGATACTCGTTCATAGGCATTATGCAAAAAACACGCTCTGGCAGCGTCCACCAGCGCCGCGCGAGTTTGCGGATCGCCCTTAGGTCTTCCTGGTTTTGCTGGCATCGTTAACTCCTAAAATTCATCTACTGATGAATATAACCAACAACACCGTTAATCGCAGGGAGTTTAATTCAATAAAAACAATTACGATGTAGAATTGCCGTAAACAAAAACGGCCACCGGCAGTAACGCTGCAGATGACCGTTTGGGATACGAATCCCGGTTAAAGACTTAATGTAAGTCCGACGAATACCGCCCGACCAGGCAAAATAATTTCAGTATCTTCATCATCTTTTGCAGGTTCCTGATTAGTGATATTAGTTAGACCGGCACGCAATTTCACATGGTCATTAACCTGATAATTACCACCAAAATCTAACAGCGTATAACCACTTTTACGCTCGGCACTGCTATTAAGATGTGAGCCATAGTAATTGCCAGACGCATACAACATAAACGCATCGGTCAAGTGCCAATCGAGTTTCAGATTAGCCGTCTGACGAGGACGTCCCGTCAGTTCTTCGCCTGTTCCGGTTTCCGTATCGAGATAACTGTAGTTGCCATTCAGACTAATATCTGCGGTTAAATCCACGTTGCCAGTGAACTCAATCCCCTGCAAAGTCACTTCATCTTCGTTGTAATACGTACGAGTCGCACTGACACGGTCCCAAGTTTCAACGGTGATCAGATCCTTTACCCGATTGTGATATACCGTAGCCGAGAGTTCATAGGTTGGCTGGTGCCACATAGCGGACAGCTCATAGTTAACACTGGTCTCAGGTTGGAGATTGGGGTTACCCGTAAGATTACACGCTCCACCACAACTGACCGAAGCAAAGGTCGCAGAAGACTCGTATAGTGATGGTGCCCGAAACGCAGTACCCACGCCGCCTTTCACAACTAAGCCATTATCTGCGTTATATACCAAATATGCCCGCGGACTAAACCGCTCACCATAATCTTGATTGTCATCATAGCGACCACCAAGCGTCAGACTAAACTGTTGCAGCAAATCAAACTGATCCTGAACGAAGAGCGAATACTGTTCCGAGCTATCGCCACCGGTAGTCGGGTACTGGACGACATCCGCCACTTCTGTCTTGTGGTATTCGCCACCGATGGTCAAGTCCTGCGAAAAAGCAGGGACAAAGGCCGTGCCGCGATAAATGGTGTTGATTTCATCAATGTCACGACCTAAGGGCGGTTGCAGGCGATATTGCGTGTTGTAATCATACATGGCTGACTTTTCACGATACGCCATCAGTTCTGTGCCGCCCCAGCCCCATTCACCTTTGTGGGTCAGACTTAAGGTATTACGTTCGATTTTTTGTTCACGCTGGGCCGTGGCTGAATAGTTAGTCAGCGGGACCTTGTCATTGTCATATTGATAATCGAGGTCGAGCGTCTGATTATCTGCTACCTGCCAGTTAAACGCGGTATAAAGCTTTTTGGTATTGCGTTCTTCAATAGAATCGTATGCCGGAGTCAGTTCCTCATTATTCCATGTATCTTGGTCCGCCGTTTCAGCGGTAAACATCACGCCTAACGTATCCGTTAGCTTACCGGTACCAAACAAGTTGCTGCGGGTACGATCACCACCATCACCATCGGTCATGGCACTATATTCGGTATCGAGTGTCAGCTCCCAGTGTTCATCCGGCTGTTTGGTAATGACGTTGATTACCCCACCTACGGCGTCAGAACCGTACAACGCAGACATAGGGCCACGCACCACCTCCACTCGCGCAATAGCATCAACCGGAATGGCCGTGACATCAAAATTGCCACCACGCCATAAGCCATTAGAGGAAGACACGCGTTTGCCGTTAATTAGCATCAACACGTAACCCTGGCCCATCCCACGAATATAAATATCATTACGCCCCCCCGTACCGGTGTTGACACTGACACCGACACTTGAACGTAATACGTCACCTAAATCCTTTACCGGCATCTGTTTGATTTCTTCGGCGTCGATGACTGAAATGGATGCGGGTGCGGTGCTTAGCTGTTGGTCTTTGGCGCTGGCCGTGACTACCATTCGCTCCATCTCACCATCATCGGCCCATAACTGGTGGCTTATGGATAACGCCAAAACACTCAACAACTGCGCCATAACACATTTCTGCATGTTTGTTCCCCAACATAATAATTATCGCGTTGAATCCCATAATAATTTGGAGTTTCAACAGTTCAGCTATTTCATTGCAGGGGACATTACCACAGCGAATAAATATTTTAAATGATATTTATTATCATTTGCATTTCTATCTTTTAAGTGTGACAAATCTCATATCGGCATGGCTTGAATAGCCCATAGTGACCAATCTGAGAGATTACCTATGATCTATCTGCACATTTAGCTCAACTGCAGTGCATTTCTTCATGTTACAGTAAACGTAGATACTGCGGTAAAGCTCTTCACCGAGATTACCTTTGAGGATTTTGTGTCTGTACTTGGGTGTCCATACGAGATGCTACTGACCGCGATAGAATAGGTGCGAAGCCGATTCATATCTGCTCATGCTATTTACGCCTTGATTTGCTGGTAACAAACCGAGGCAGTATTTAGCATGAGCATTCTGCGGACAAAGCCCAACATGAACGGTCACCACCTCCATAGGAGGTGGTTTAAAATTGATAATAAAAAACGGAAGCATATTGCCTCCGTTTTTTCATTTCATGAGAATGACAATGTTATTTTACTGCTCTGTTTTCACATCGGTAAGTGAAGCAGCCGCACTGTCACCATCACTGTTGCCGTTGTGAGAATGATGAGTCTCGGTCAGGCGGCGCATCAGTGGTAAAACTGCCAACGCAATCAAAGTACAAACCACCGCTGCGATCCCCAACTTATTGAACAGGCTGGTATAAATAGGCAATGTCTGTAGTGGATCGGTAATATCTCTAGGCACACTTGCGAAGTTTGCCACCACGCCACCTAAATACTGAGAAATACCGGACGCGACGAAATAAGCTCCCATCATAAAGCCGCCCATACGAGCAGGCACATAACGGGCAATCATCGCCAAGCCTAAACCACTCACCAGCAATTCACCCAGTGAATAGGAACCATAGCCCCAGATCATGATCCAGGATGAAGTTTTACCATCCACCGCAAACTGACCAGCGACACCGTAGATGAAGAACCCAATCGCAACAACAGCAAATCCCAACGCAAATTTTCCTGCGATAGAAAAGTCTTTATTGTTACGACCAGCCCAAGAGTAAGTCCAGGCCAATACCGGGCTCAGCAACATGATCCAGATAGGATTGAGTGCCTGGAACTGTGCAGGCGCCCAAGTCCACAGATGCACACCAAATACCTTGAAATCCCAGTCAACATTACGCAATGCGAACAAGTTCAGGGACGTAGACATCTGTTGATAGAACACGAAGAAAAATACGGTCTGAACGGTTAATACTAACGCCGCAATCAAACCGGCACGTTCACTGACTTCACTGTTGCGGATCAAGTGGGCAAAGATACCGAGAACAGCAACACCAGCAGCGTACACGAAGATACGAGCCACAGTTTGATATTCGAGAATAATGGCGGATAACACCACTGAAGCAGCTGCAGCAATCAATACCATAGCCAGTTTAGATTTGTTGACTGGATGACGATCGGGCTCAGAACCATATTCGGCAACAGCGTGACGCATGACAGAATAATTACCTAAACCGACTAACAAGCCCACACAGCAAACCGCAAACGCTGCATGCCAACCAAAATCATTACCATAAGTGGCATTCACATAATCTTTAATCCATGGAGTCAAGATCATTGAAATGGTTGAACCAACGTTGACCGCCATGTAATAAATGGTGAAGGCACTATCAATTTTAGCGTCATCACCATCATAGATTTTACGCACTAAGTTGCCAGCATTTGGCTTAAACAGGCCGTTACCGACGACGATAACGCCCAGCGCGGCGAACAGGAACCAGGTATTTTCTGTCGGGACGGTCATCAATGCGTAACCTACAGACAGCACCCCGGCACCCAGCAACATGGTACGTTTAGTCCCGAGTATTTTATCCCCAACCCAACCACCAATTGCTGGAGATACATAAATCAGTGCTGCACAAGCACTCCATACCAAGTTTGCTCTGTCATCAGCAAAACCTAAACGCTGCACCATAAAATAAATGATCAGCGCCTGCATGCCGTAATAACCAAAGCGTTCCCACAATTCGATTAGGGAGACCGTCATAAATGACTGAGTTTTGCTTACCTTAGCTGAGCCAAGAGTCATATTGCTTGCTTCCATCATTGTTGTAGTAATGTTTAAGGCCAAGAGTATAAGTCGAGTGCCGGGGTAAACCAATGTTGAACCCCGGCAAAATAGACTTTGTTACAAAAGCCTCGATATTGTTGCTGCCAAAAAGGGTGTATCACATCCGCTGCCACTTCCTTCACCAGTCAGATATGTTCACCACTTAAAAAAGCACCTCAAAAATAGGTGCTTTTTGTCATTTCTGACCTTTTTTAGCCATCATTGCCTTGAGATCAGCAAATGGATTAAAGGTCGCAGGTGCTTGCTTAGTTTCCGAAGTATCACCATAGGACACTAATTCTTCAAAGCGAGCATGTTCATTGTCATGACAATACAGGCATAACAGCTCCCAATTAGAGCCGTCCGATGGGTTGTTATCATGATTGTGATCGCGATGATGCACCGTGAGTTCACTCAGATTTTTATGAGTAAATTCTCTGGCACAGCGACCACAAACCCAGGGATACAGTTTTAACGCCTGTTCCCGATACCCTTTCTCACGGTTGGCCCGATATTCCCTGGCCTCCGCCAGTACCCGGTCCAATTTGCTTGGTGTTGTCATACCTGATTCCTACGTCTAACGACGCTACGACCTTAATTACTCACATATTCTGCATTAGAAAGATGCAGATAATGCAGATATTTCTCGTACTGAGTTACTACATCCGCCTGCAGCTGCTCTGGCGTATACCCCATAACATCATAATACTGCCCGCCATGTTCGAGAAATACTTCGACGCGATAATAGTGTCTATCACCGGTCTCAAGCAATGTTGGTAAGGTAAAACTGCGGATCCGCAAGGCGTATACAAAGGTTTGCACCTGGAGTTCCTCAATCAGCAAACGCACCCGGTCTTGCTCATATTGCAGTTTGGTATCAATGCCTCGTTCGACAAATTCACGCGCTACCATCGACAAAGCCGGTTCGGCAATGTCATCTAAATACTGCCGGGCGTCCTTATAACTCGGATGCGAAACCAACACTTCGAGGTGTTTTTGCCAAGGAACACTGGTCTGCGAATACTGCACACTAGTGTTATGTAAGCGCACACTCATTAGCTTCAAACGATCATCCTTTAACGCTTTGAATAAACCGATACACATCAGCAACATCACCACCAGAAACGGCATGGCGCTGGCGATTGATGCCGTCTGCAAGGCTTTCAGTCCACCGGCCAGTAATAATACCGAGGCGACAACGCCCTCAAGCAAGGCCCAGAAAATTCGCTGCCACACCGGCGCATTTTCATCACCACCAGACGTCAGATTATCCACCACCAGTGAGCCTGAATCTGAAGAGGTCACGAAAAACGTTACCACCAGACACACACCTAGAATGTCCAAAAATCCTGACCATGGCAGGTGTTTAAAGAAAGTAAACAGCGCCACTGAGACATCTGAAGACACTGCATCAGCCAGATACTGAGCGCCGTGATTCATGATGGCGTCAATTGCCGAATTGCCAAAAACAGTCATCCATAAAAATGTAAAACCGGTTGGCACAAACAACACCCCCACCAAAAACTCACGAATTGTGCGACCACGGGAAACTCTGGCAATAAAGGTACCGACAAAAGGTGACCAAGAGATCCACCAGCCCCAATAAAAGAGCGTCCAGCCGCCCAACCAATCATTTTTCTGCTGGTAAGCGTAGAGATTAAAAGTCTTATTAACGATGTCACTGAAATAAGCCCCAGTGTTCTGCACAAAATGTTGTAACAGATCCACCGTTGGACCAACGAGCAACACAAACATCATCAGCAGAAACGCCAAGCCCATATTGAGTTCGCTGAGGATCTTAATGCCTTTGTTGACACCGGAGACCACCGAAGCAGTTGCCATCAGCGTGATCACACAGATAAGACCTACTTGTACGGCTGGGGAGATGGGAAAAGCATCTCCCATTAAAAAATGCAGGCCTGAATTAACCTGCGCCACACCAAAACCCAAGGAAGTTGCTACGCCTAACACTGTGCCAAGAACGGCTAAGGTATCGACACAGTGACCAATCGGGCCATAAATGCGATTACCAATCAGCGGATATAAAGCACTACGGGGTAATAAAGGTAAATTATGGCGATAACTAAAATAAGCGAGACTCAGGGCTACAATGGCGTAAATGGCCCAGGCATGTAATCCCCAGTGGAAAAAGGTAATTTTCAGCGCTTCTTTAGCAGCTTCCATCGTCTGTGGATCGGCATCTGGCGGTGCTAAAAAATGCATGACCGGTTCACCGATACCAAAAAACATCAAACCAATCCCCATCCCGGCAGAAAACAACATGGCGATCCAAGTTTTATAGCTGAAATCAGGTTCGGAATGGTCAGGACCTAACTTAATATCGCCGTAACGGCTCAGCATAATAAACACGACGAACACCAGGAAAATCGCCACCGCCAGCACATAAAGCCAACCTGCTTTTAACTGTAACCAGGTTTGTACGCTATTGAATAGCGCCTGTGACTGTTGCGGCCATACTGCCGCAATCAATACCAGCGCCACCAGACAAATTACTGATGAAAAAAACACCGGTGGATTGATACTCGATTTTATCGACATAAACGCTCCCATCAGATGACAGGCTACTGCTTGGTAAACCGTTTCTCAGTCGTTGTGTACTTGCAGACTGCAGCAGCCAACACATTGCCAATGGGCGACAGCAAGGGTAATTCAGCGACATTGTTGCTCCGCGGCAAGGCCAGGAAACCTTTGATAATGGAGCAACATTCCCGCCGGCTCATGGGGCGGGAATTACGGGAACCGGAGCAAAATGAGACCGGCAAACCCGCTGAGATTACTACTCTTTTGGCAACAATTCGCACCGATTATACACAAAATCAGCCAGATTGGGGAGCATAAAGGACGTTTGTACGGTTAATCACTCAGTTTGTGGTGATGATCGTGATCGGTCACCGCTGACTGCGAAATTCCTGCGGTCAGGTTAAAACGCATGGCTTCTTCAAATGACCAGTCGACTTTGATTAAGTCTTCCCGTTTCACCAGGCTGGTGATCCCAGCCATCTGATAAGACAACTGAAACAGCACCGGAACCCAGTCGCCTTCAGGTAACGCATCCACCAACGGTTGTGGCGGGCGGTCAGTCATGATGAACCCCACAACGTAGCCACCATTAGCCTGGCGCACTAACACTGTCTGTTGTGACTTCGGTTTAGAAGGGTCGCGATTCATCAACGAGGCAATATCGCGAATACTGCCATACACAGACTTAAACAGAGGGAACCGCATCAACTGTCGTTCAACCCAGCTCCACAGCCACACCACTGGACTGACTGAAAACAGTAACCCTGCAATAAACACCAGCGCCACCACCAGCAGAAAACCCGCGCCAGGGAATGGGGATGGAGCGTGCACTATCGTTAGCAACAATTTTCCAAGTTCATCCAATGATGCAAATAGCGACCAGAACAACCACAGGCTGAGCGCCATCGGCAATAAATTGAGCAGACCTCGGATCAGGGTTTGTTTCATGATGTCCTCACAGCAACACCGACGACATGACGGTGCGATGGTTATCTTAGCACTACGACACTCCGCACCTCTACGGGCGAAGATTATCTGCCGCTTATTTCAGCAGCATAAGTGGAACACCTACTGACATAACACCTGAAATAACATGGTATCCATAAAAAACGCCAGCAATCGCTGGCGTTCAGTACACATAAGTGCAATCAGTCTTTTTCCATCTCTTCATAAGAAACGTGGCGGACATCGCGGCCTTTCACGTAATAAATCACATACTCACAGATGTTTTTACAGCGATCCCCTACCCGCTCGACCGCGCGCGCAGCCCACAGCACATCAAGAATGCCGGGGATAGAGCGTGGGTCTTCCATCATGTAAGTCATCAATTGGCGAATGATGCCTTCATATTCTTTATCGAGCTTGGCGTCTTCCTTATGCAGTTCTATCGCCGATTCCGCATCCATCCGCGCCAACGAGTCCAAAGTTGCGTGCAATAAACGGGTGGCATGGCGTCCCATGCTCTCAATACTCACCAACAACGGTTGCTGATTATTGTTACGTTTTTCCAATGCTGCCTTGGCAATACGCACACAAGCGTCACCGATACGTTCCAGGTCAGCAATGGTCTTAGAAATCGCAATGACCAAACGCAGATCGCTGGCAGCAGGCTGACGCTTGGCAATAATACGGGTGCATTCTTCGTCAATGTCCACTTCCATGCCATTAACACGGTGATCGCCGTCAATCACCTGCTGTGCCAGTTCTATATCTAAAGCACCTAAAGCATCCAACGCCTGTTCCAACTGGCGTTCAACCAATCCGCCCATCGCCAACACTTTATTGCGAATATCTTCCAGTTCGGCACTGAACTGACCGGAAATATGCTTATTAAGATTTTTGTTTTCCATAAAATCTGCCTTTGTTCAGTGGGAGGCGTTAACCGTAACGCCCGGTAATATAATCTTCGGTTTTACTCTGCCGTGGCGTAGTAAAAATGGTATTGGTATCGCCATATTCCACCAACTCGCCCATATACATGAATGCCGTCTGATCAGAGACCCGCGCGGCTTGCTGCATGTTGTGCGTCACAATCACCACGGTAAACCGGGTTTTCAGCTCAGTGATCAGCTCTTCAATCGTCAGGGTTGAGATTGGGTCCAGCGCAGAGGTCGGTTCGTCCAGCAATAACACTTCGGGCTCGATGGCAATGGCGCGGGCAATCACCAGCCGCTGCTGCTGACCACCAGACAAGCCAAAGGCGTTATCGTGTAAACGGTCTTTGACTTCATCCCAAATAGCGGCACCGCGAAGTGAACGCTCACAGGCTTCATCCAGTTCACGCCGATTATTAATCCCCTGTAATCGCAAACCATAAACTACGTTTTCATAAATAGATTTCGGAAATGGATTGGGACGCTGAAATACCATGCCGACGTTGCGGCGCAATTTGGCAACATCCACTTTTTTATCATAGATGTTGTGACCATTAAGTAGAATTTCACCGTCGATATGACAGTTGTCTACCAGATCATTCATACGGTTGATACAACGAAGCAGCGTGGATTTACCACAACCACTGGGGCCAATGAAGGCAGTGACCTTTTTCTTGGGGATTTTCATCGACACGTTAAACAGTGCCTGCTTATCACCGTAGTGCAGATTAAGGTCGCGGATCTCCAGCGCCGTCTGTTCCGGTGGCAGATTCTTCAAATCTACTTTGGCAGAAGCGGTCATTAGTGAGGCATCTATCGAAATCATAGGTTGTTTCTGTCCTGTCTCTTGCACTGGCTGTTATCAGTTTTCCAGCGAACGATACTTTTCACGCAGATGGTTACGCACGCTGATAGCCGTCAGGTTAAGCGCCACAATCACAGTTACCAGCAGGAACGACGTGGCGTATACCAAGGGCCGAGCGGCCTCTACATTGGGGCTTTGGAAGCCCACATCATAAATATGGAACCCGAGGTGCATAAACTTGCGTTCCAGATGCACAAAGGGGAAATTCATATCCACTGGCAGATTAGGTGCTAATTTCACCACGCCGACCAGCATCAGTGGCGCAACTTCGCCAGCAGCGCGTGCCACCGCCAAAATCAACCCCGTCATAATGGCCGGGCTGGCCATTGGGATCACAATCCGCCACAGAGTTTCTGCCTTGGTGGCACCTAACGCCAAACTGCCTTGCCGAACCGCGCTCGGGATACGCGACAACCCTTCCTCAGTGGAGACAATCACCACGGGTAAGGTCAGAATGGCCAAGGTCAAGGCCGACCAAATCACACCAGGCGACCCGAAAGTGGGCGATGGCAGCGCTTCTGGATAAAACAACTTATCGATGGAACCACCCACCATATAGACGAAAAAGCCTAGGCCAAAAACCCCGTACACAATTGAGGGAACCCCGGCAAGGTTTATCACTGCAATCCGAATAATCTTGGTCAACGCGCCTTTTCGAGCATATTCGTGCAGATAGATAGCCGCAATCACGCCAAATGGCGTGACAATGATTGCCATCAACAACACCATAAATACGGTACCGAATATCGCCGGGAACACCCCACCTTCGGTATTGGCTTCACGAGGATCTTCACTGACAAACCGGCCGACACGGACACACCAGGTGCCCAACTTCTGCCAGAAGCCCATGCGATTGACATAACTGACATCCAATACCGTATCTAATGGCAGTGTCACTTCCTGACCACGCATATCTTTAACGACTACCGCATCACGCCCTGCTTGTTCACGCAATGAGAACAACTGCTTTTCCAGTACCTGATATTTGGCCTGCAACTGCTGACGCTGCTGCGCCAGATCTGCCTGACGTTCAGCCGTCAGCTCATTGTCCAACTCATACTTACGCCCTTTGAGACGTAACCGTTCCAAATCATAATTGACTGAACCAATATCCTGCTTCTGCAAAGCATCGGCCTGCTCGTTGAGCGTAACGGCTCGCTGAATATACTGATGCAGTGTATCGGCAATATCACCCTGCGAGGGCAAACGCTTCCCGGACTCAAGGATGGCAACCGGATAACCATAGAAATTACCGTTTTTACTGCGCTCCAGCATTGCCAGCCCCTCTGGCGTAGTGCGACTTTTAATATCCGTTTGCAGTATCCAGCGAAAATCCAGACTCACAAATTCGCGGTTACCTGTTTTCACCAGATACCGATTCACAAATTCACCAGGATCATTGGCAAACTGATGACCGGCAGCACGCAAGCGTTCGGTCGGCACCTGTTCGCGGTCGTGGATCTCTCCAATCAAGGTGTAGGGTTTGCCGTTTTCATCCTGCATCTGCCACTGATAAATGGTCGCCGGCCAAAAATAACTGAGTCCACGCCAGGCGATCAGCAGCAACAAGCCCAACACCGCAATCAGGCTCAGACTGACAGCGCCGCCTGTCATCCAAATCCAAGGTGCTCCGGATTTAAACCATTTGCCCATCAAACTGCCCCTTGCTCATATAAACGCTTCATCTGCCAATACCTTTACAGCGAGCTGTAACGTTCACGCAGCCGCTGGCGCACCACTTCGGCAATCGTGTTAAAGAAAAACGTGAAAATAAACAGCACAAATGCGGCTAAGAACAGCACCCGATAATGGGAACTGCCAATGGCGGACTCCGGCATTTCCACGGCAATGTTCGCCGCGAGTGTGCGCATGCCCTGAAAAATACTCCAATCCATGATGGCAGTATTACCGGTCGCCATCAGCACGATCATGGTTTCGCCTACGGCACGGCCAAGCCCCATCATGACCGCGGAGAAGATCCCGGGACTGGCGGTCAACAACACTACCCGAGTGAGTGTTTGCCAACGCGTTGCGCCTAGTGCCAGGCTGCCATTGGATAGATGCCGAGGCACTGAGAAAATGGCATCTTCAGCAATGGAAAATATTGTCGGGATCACCGCAAAGCCCATGGCAATACCCACTACCAGCGCATTGCGCTGATCAAAGCTCATACCCAAGGTATTAGTAATGAACTGACGGGTATCACCATGAAACAGCCACAGCTCAATGGTGGGACTAATCGCAAATGAAAACCACCCAAAGAAGCAGATGACCGGGATCAGCAATAGCTCCTGATAAGTTTCTGGCAACAACGCTTTGATGCGAACAGGAAGCTTAGACCAGGCAAAAGCCGTGAGTAGTATGGTCACTGGCAACAGGAGTAACAGCAGAAGCAAGCCAGGCAAATGATCTTCAATCAACGGTGCTAACCACAAACCTGCCAAAAATCCCAGGATCACAGTGGGCAGCGCTTCCATAATCTCGATGGTCGGCTTGACCAGTGACCGCACTTTTGCAGACATGAAATATGCGGTGTAGATAGCACCAGCGATTGCCAGCGGAACTGCAAAAATCATTGCATAAAATGCTGCTTTTAACGTGCCAAATGCCAACGGCATCAGGCTCAGTTTGGCTTCAAAATCATCCGAGCCAGAGGTGGATTGCCATACATATTGCGGATCCGGATAACCTTCATACCACACCTTATTCCAGAGAGCGCTCCAGGAAACTTCCGGGTGTTCATTGCTCACACTAAATAACTGCAATTTGTCGCCAGCTTGCACAACCAGCGCATTGGAGCGAGGACTAAAACCCATCGCGACAGGGTTAGCCAAATCGAATTTCTTCGAGAATAACTCGCGTTCACTGGTGGTATACAACAGTTCTAAACGGCCATCTTCACTGACAGTAGCAAAACTCTTACGATAATATTCGCTGGCCAATGCACCAATATTACCTAAGCCCTTGAACTCTCGTATGTACTGATACAGCCGACCATGCTCACCAGCCACCTGAAAATATTGCGCGACCACGCCAGAGTTATAACTCACTAATAATGAGCTTGCCCCCGCCAACAAACTGATATTGCTAACCTTTGCTTTGGCACGCTCAAGATCCAATACCTGTAGCAAGCTGATACCATCGACATCATTAATGTTGTATATGAATACTTTATTACCGGATTGTAACATCAACTGGCGCTGATCAGGTGTCAGTAGCTGATGCTCTACAACTGGCGGAGTATTTGGCAACGCGACAGTGTGTCGTTGCCATTCAACTTCCTCGGTGAGCATGTTTTGCTCGCCATCCAGTCGAGTCAGGAACCAGTGCTGATCTTTGCCGCGGTAAGCGAAACTGATTTTGTCACTATTGTAGGCAAACACCAGTTGCTGCAATGGCGAGCCATGGTCATCGACTGTCACTAATGGCTGACCCATGGGGTATCGAATTCCCGGGGTAATCAAACGTTGATTATTGGGATAACTGACGCTGAAATCGATGCCTGCTAATAATGCCTGGCCGTTGTCCAAACCCAGGGCAAATAGCTGCTGATTGGGTACTGAAGCCGCACTGCTCACGACTTTCGTACCTTCAGGCACAGGTAATGACAGGACTTTTTTTGAGCTATCTGCGACTCTGAAGAAATCTACCTGGCCTTGTTCATTTACCCGATAAATCAGCTCATTCTGTTCATCGGCACCGACCATCAAGGTCTTACCATCGGTAGCGACGGGCACACTGCTGAGCGGAATCACCTTAGCAGCGTCAAACACCGGCTTAATGACATATAACAGATAGAAAAATATCAGCAATAACGCCACAAAAACCATGATGCCACCAATGGTGACACCGGCTCTGGCCAGCTGATCTTTCAATGCACGCCGATTGCCACGTTTTTCCATCAAAAAATCATGGGATTCAGGAGCAGGCTTAGAGACCTGACTTTCCATCGAAAACCTCTATTATTTAAACTATAAGGCGTGTCACAATTATTGTCTTGTAGGCGGTAATTATCATAAATTACAACCTGCCAAACCGGTTCATTTCCACTCAGGTGGCATGTTCTGAATTATATGACGCAAAAATGACAGTAATGTTACACCGTCTGTTTTTAACAGCATACAGGAGCCGTCCCAATATGCGCCGATATCTGATTACATTACAGCTGCCTGATCGCAAAGGGTTGGTCGAGCAGATCGCCAACGCTGTCAGCCACCACGGGGGAAACTGGCTCGATTCTGAGCTGCGTCATATTGACGGTATTTTTGCCGCCATCTTGTTGCTGGAAATCGACGAGCAACATTGGGATGAATTGCAGGAGGCTCTGGAATCTATCGACGGACTGATGATGACTGCCGCGCCAGCGGCTCACTTTAACCAACCGCGTCTACGCCTGACCTATAATCTGGTAGCTTATGACCGTCCGGGTCTGGTTAAGGAAATATCCAACAAGCTTAGCAGCTTAGGGATAAATATCGAACGATTTAGCAGTAAATATGAAAGTGCCAGCCATACCGGTATCGCCCTGTTTCGCGCCACGATCAGTCTGGGTCTTAGCGATCCGCATCAGGAAGATTTACTCACGGAAGCGCTATATGAAATTGGTGATGATGTCGTAATCGACAAAGTGCGAAGCCGTTAACATAGGTCAATCGAATTTTCCGGTCGGTATCATGGCATTCCAACTGATACACTGCCGGAAACTTCTTAATAAAACACCACATTTTATGTTAGGTACGCTGGATAAAATGGCCGTCACCCTGGATGACAATGGCCTTGCACAATATTCGCTGCGCGTGGGTGCGCAGCAACTGCCCCTGAATACGCTTATCGGAAAAAACCTTTCGTTAAACTTTACTGGCCGCATCCTCTGTTGCAATTGTGGTAACCGCACCAAGAAAAGTTACGCTCAAGGTCACTGCTTTGTCTGTATGCAGAAATTGGCCAGTTGCGATATGTGTGTGATGAAACCCGAAACCTGCCATTACGCCCAAGGCACCTGTCGTGAGCCACAGTGGGGACTGGAGCATTGCTTTGTACCGCATTATGTTTATCTGGCGAATACTTCTGGAATTAAAGTCGGCATCACCCGTCATACTCAACTGCCAACCCGATGGCTGGATCAGGGTGCGACGCAGGGAATGCCATTGTTTCGGGTTAATTCGCGTTATTTGTCAGGTCTGATTGAAGTCGCACTGGCGCAACTCATCGCCGATAAAACCAATTGGCAGGCGATGCTTAAAAGCGATAATGACCCACTGGATTTAAAAGCAGAAGCTGAGATATTGCTGCCGCAGATCAGTGCCAAGCTGACTGAACTGGATGGTTCAAAGCAATTTATTATTGAACCGCTCAACAGTGCTATTACTGACATCCGTTATCCGGTCACGGCATACCCCAGCAAAATTAAATCGCTCAATTTTGATAAAGATCCGTGCGTCAGTGGCACCCTGATGGGGATCAAAGGCCAATATCTGATATTTGATAATGGTGTTATCAATATCCGTAAATTTACTGCCTATGAAGTCGACGTAAGTTTGTAAGCCATTAATAGTCACGGCAACTGGGCTCACTAAATTGTAGTGACCGCCCAGTTACCGCCAAAAAGCCCGTCTACCGCATTCTGCAAATGTTTTCAAATTGTTGCTAAACAGTTTCAATTTAGACCTTGGTCGGATATTAGCCAAAAGTTGTATCCATTAACATCAATAAGTTACATATATAACTACACACCCAGAGGTGATGCATGAATGCTATCTTTTTGATGTTAATGGGTTTAGGGGCGATGGCGATTGGCTATTTCGTCTACTCTAAATTCATCTGTGAAAAAATCTTTAAGGTTGATCCTAATTTCGTCACACCTTCCCATGCCATGCAGGATGGGGTGGATTACGTACCGACCAACAAATATGTGTTATGGGGGCACCACTTTACCTCTGTCGCAGGTGCGGCGCCGATTATTGGTCCCGCTATTGCGGTAATTTGGGGTTGGGTACCGGCGTTTTTATGGGTGACGCTGGGGACAATTTTCTTTGCTGGCGTTCATGATGCCGGTGCTATCTGGGCCAGTAACCGCAATAAAGCCAAGTCTATTGGTGCCGTTACCGGAGATGTCATCGGTTCCCGCGCGCGCGCTATCTTCATGGTGGTTATTTTCCTGGTGCTGCTGATGGTAAACGCCGTATTTGCGGTGGTAATTGCCAAGCAGCTGATTAACTTCCCTAGTGCGACAGTCCCGGTATGGGGGGCAATCGCGGTAGCGTTGATTGTGGGTCAGCTTATCTATCGAAAGCACATCAATCTGCTGGTTGTGTCGGTTGTTGGGGTTATCGCGCTGTATGCGATGATCTATGTCGGCCCGATGATCCCGATTTCATTGCCTGAAATGGTGGGGCCACTGACTGATAACGAAAGCTGGATTATCTTATTATTCATCTACGCGGCAATCGCTTCTCTACTGCCCGTATGGATGTTGCTGCAACCTCGTGACTACATTAATGGCATCCAGTTGTTTATCGGTCTGGGTCTGCTGTACGGTGCCGTCATTATTTCTGGTCCCGATGTGGTAGCGCCTGCGTTTAACACAAATGTACCGGAAGGAACACCATCGATTGTACCGCTGCTGTTCGTGACCATCGCTTGTGGCGCCATTTCCGGCTTCCATGGTCTGGTAGCCAGCGGCACGACGTCAAAACAGTTGGATAAAGAACCTGATCTGCGTTTCGTGGGGTACTTTGGTGCTATCGGTGAAGGCTCACTGGCATTGGCCGCAATTATTGCATCTACCGCCGGCTTTGCCACCTTGGCTGACTGGCAGAATGTCTACCATTCATTTGGTCAAGGCGGGGTTGGTGCATTTATCCGTGGTGGTGCAAATATTCTGGAATCAGGTCTGGGCCTAGACGAAACCATGGCACAAACGCTGCTCACCGTAATGGTGGTTCTGTTTGCAGGAACCACCATGGATACTGGCTTGCGTTTACAGCGTTACATCTTCCAGGAATGGGGTGTCATTTACAAAATTGGCTGGATGAGTAAAGGCTCCATCGCCACGTTCCTGGCGGTAGGTTCCTGTCTGTTACTGGCATTTGGTGCAGGCGGTGATGGTGCAGGCGGCCTGTTGATTTGGCCCTTATTCGGTACCACTAACCAGTTGCTGGGCGGTCTGACACTGCTGGTGATCACCGTGATGCTGGTGAAACTGGGGCGGCCGATGATTTACACCCTGGCACCACTGGTGTTCTTGTTAGTCATGACGATCTCTGGTCTGGTGATCCAGCTCAAGGGCTTCTATGTCAAAGCTGACTGGTTCCTGTTCACGTTGGACCTGATTGTGTTGATTGCGGCAATCATCATTACGCTGGAATGTGTTGCGACATTAACCACAACCATTAAAGAGCGTAAAGCACAGGCCCAAGGAGACTAACTGATGAAACTGGAAAAGATCCGTCGTCTGTTTCGAGACTTCAGCCTGATGGCTGAAGAAGCCTATAACGCGCCATTTCGTTCGGCAATTGCACGAGCCAGGCGGGACCAGGACGATCTTTTCATGCTGCTGATTTTCTCCGAAATGATGGGCGTGCCCAATCCAGCCAGTTATTACATGTTGGAACTGCAGCCCATCATGCTGGAGAAATTTCACGACTGGCATCTGCGAATGGGCATGCCCCATTCGCCGCTTGACCAGTTTAAATGCTGTTAAGCAGAACGGCGGTACCTAATATGGACGTTCTTACTGATAAACAAGTTATCTGGGTAGGTGGCAAAGGTGGCGTGGGTAAAACTACCGTGTCTTCTGCCTTGGCTTTGCTGGCCGCCAGTCGCAACAAAAAAGTGCTACTGGTCTCCACCGATCCGGCACATAGTCTGTCTGATGCCTTTGCCAGACACATTGGCGATAGCATTACCCGCATGGCACCCAATCTGGATGCCTTGGAAATTGACCCTGATCAGGAAGTGCAGCGTCATCTGGACCAGGTCACCAGCCAACTCAAACGTTTTACCCGCCCCGAGATGTACGGCGAAATTGAACGACAGATGCGGCTTACTCGACAGTCGCCAGGGGCTCAGGAAGCAGCACTGTTGGAACGAATAGCCAACACCATTGAACTGGGGCAGCGACAGTACGACTTAGTGATATTTGATACGGCGCCAACCGGGCATACGCTACGGTTGCTGAGTCTTCCGGAAGCCATGGCCGCCTGGACACAAGGACTGCTGAAAGCCAATGAACGCTCGGAAAAGCTCGGCGCCGTGCTGGAACACCTTACGCCAAAAGCTGGCCGCGATATCGATAATCCTTTTGAAGATCCGGCTGAATATGCCACAGCTGGCATGGACCCGCGTAACAAAGAGATTGCGGAAACGCTGTTAACCCGGCAACGATTATTGCAACGTACCCGGGAAATTTTGCAGGATAAAAAGCGTACTGCGCTGCTGTTTGTGCTGACACCAGAAAAGCTGCCAATTCTAGAAACCAGTCGTGCAGTAGAGAGTTTACTCGCTGAAAAGCTGCCATTAGCGGGGTTGGTGGTTAACCGTATCTTGCCTGATAGTGCTGATGGCAGTTTCCTGGCACAGCGACGGGCACAGGAACGTAAACATCTACAGGAAATTGATCAACGCTTCAGTCAGCTGCCGCTATTTAAACTGCAACTGCAACCGACAGATATCGAAGGACTGAAAGGTCTGGAACAGATGGCCAAATGGCTGGAACTATCCGGCTTGTAAAGGGAGATTCACGCATTAAAAAGCCCGCTGATGAGGGCTTTTTAATGACATTATCTATCAGTTTTCGATGCCTTTGCTCGCCAGGAACTCATCGTAAGTACCTTTAAAATCGGTCACACCACGGCCAGAAATTTCAATGATACGGTTTGCCAATGATGATACAAATGCACGGTCATGGGAGACGAAGAACAGCGTACCTTCGTACATTTCCAAGGCGTTGTTAAGTGACTCGATGGATTCCATATCCAGGTGGTTGGTCGGTTCGTCCATTACCAGAATATTCGGTTTCTGCAGCATCAGCTTGCCGAACAACATACGGCCCTGCTCACCACCGGACAACACTTTCACTGACTTTTTAATATCATCAGCACTGAATAACATACGCCCTAACACGGCACGTACTGCCTGGTCATCATCACCTTCACGGCGCCACTGACTCATCCAGTCAAACAGATTCATCTCGTTTTCGAAATCATCCGCATGATCCTGCGCGTAATAGCCAATACTGCTGTTTTCAGACCACTGAATAGTGCCCTCTTTTTGTGGCAATTCATGGATCAGGGTGCGCACCAGGGTAGTTTTACCCGCACCGTTTTCACCTAGGATGGCGATGCGCTCACCCACTTCAGCAATCAAATTAACATCTTTAAACAATGGATGATCGTAACCATTACTGAGGTTTTCGACGATCAATGCATTGCGGAACAGTTTCTTATCCTGTTCAAAACGGATATAGGGGTTAACACGGCTAGACGCCTTGACTTCATCCAGCTTAATTTTATCGATCTGGCGGGCGCGAGAGGTAGCTTGTTTAGCCTTAGATGCGTTAGCAGAGAAGCGGGCCACGAAGGTCTGCAACTCAGCAATCTGTGTCTTTTTCTTGGCATTTTCCGCCAACAAACGCTCACGGGCTTGGGATGCAGCCGTCATATACTCATCATAGTTGCCCGGATAAAGCCGCAGCTCACCGTAGTCCAAATCCGCCATGTGAGTACACACCGAGTTCAGGAAGTAACGGTCGTGAGAAATGATGATCATGGTGCTGTTACGCTGACTCAGCGTTTCCTGCAACCAGCGGATAGTATCGATATCCAAGTTGTTGGTCGGTTCGTCGAGCAACAGAATATCTGGGTCAGCAAACAGTGCCTGCGCCAACAACACACGTAATTTCCAGCCGGGCGCCACAGCACTCATCAAGCCGAAATGCTGTTCCAGCGGAATGCCAACCCCTAGCAACAACTCGCCGGCACGAGACTCGGCGGTGTAACCATCCATCTCAGCAAACTCCATTTCCAGTTCAGCGACCTTAATGCCATCTTCTTCGCTCATTTCCGGCAAAGAATAGATGCGGTCACGCTCCTGTTTCACCTGCCATAATTCTTTATGGCCCATGATCACTGTATCAATGACGCTGAATTCTTCGTAAGCGAATTGATCCTGATTCAGTTTGCCCAGACGTTCATTGGCGTCCAGCGATACGTTGCCCGACGTTGGCTCCAGCTCACCGGAAAGGATTTTCATGAAGGTGGACTTACCGCACCCATTGGCGCCAATCAGGCCATAGCGGTTGCCTTCGCCGAATTTGACGGAGATGTTTTCAAACAGTGGCTTAACGCCAAACTGCATGGTGATATTCGCGGTTGTGATCACGTCAGAAATTCCAAATCTGTAGCTGAGTGGACAAAAATTCCAGACTGTTCGAGGACAGCCGGATAAAGCGCGTCACTATAAACAGCATTCGCAGATTTATCAACCGCAGTGCAATGACGTTTAGCTTGAAATGCAAGCCCGCTGCGCCAATTAGACAGCGGGCTTTATGCTATTGCAGGCGTTGATGGCGTAAGCGATTAGCGTTGGTAACGACGGTCAATGACGACAATGCCATGGCAGCACCAGCGATTACCGGACTGAGTAACACGCCAAAAAATGGATATAGCACGCCTGCGGCAATAGGGATGCCACAGCTGTTGTAAATAAACGCACCAAACAGATTCTGTTTGATGTTGCTAAGGGTCGCTTTAGATAAAGCAAACGCCTGCGCTAAATTTTCCAGTCGTGGGGTCAACAATGTCAGATCGGCACTTTCAATCGCGACTTCGGTACCGGTTCCCAGCGCCACACCGACATCGGCTGCCGCCAACGCCGGCGCATCATTGATGCCATCGCCCACCATGGCAACCACTTCACCTTGCTGTTGCAGTTTTTTTACCCACGCCTGCTTTTCATCCGGCATAACACCCGCGATAACCTGCTCAATACCTAACTGTTTGGCTACCGCGTTGGCCGTATGTTGATTATCCCCCGACAACAACACCAGTTTTTTACCTTGCTGTTGCAAAGCCGCTAACGCCGCCTTGGCATCACCCCGAATTGGGTCACTGATGGCCAAAATGGCCTCCAGCTTGCCATTTTTGGCCGCCAGCACCGGTGTTTGTCCTAACGTAGCAGCATTATCCAGTTGCTGCTGAGCAGTCTGATCGACAGTGACATCCATGGCGGTTAGCAGTTTACGGTTACCCAACAGCCAATGATCATCACCAATAGTGCCGACTATGCCCTGTCCCTGACGATATTCAAATGCTGCTGGCGCTACCACATCTACCCCACGGGCTTTCGCGGCGTTGAGAAATGCCTGAGCCAGGGGATGACCGGATTGCAGCTCTAAACTTGCTACTGCTTGAAGCAAACGGGCTTCATCAAGTTCATCAGTATCTATGGCATGAATAGCAACTAGTTGCGGTTTACCTTCGGTGATGGTGCCCGTTTTATCCAGCACTACACAGCTGACATTACTGGCGGTTTGCAATGCTTCGCCATTTTTGATCAATACGCCCATCTGCGCCGCACGGCCAACTGCCACCATAATTGACATTGGCGTTGCCAAACCTAATGCGCAGGGACAGGCAATGATGAGGACACTAGTAAGGACCACTAAGGCATGTGACAGCTGAGGTGCTGGTCCGAAAAAGTACCAAAGCACCGCGGCCAATAGGGCGATAACAACGACCACCGGCACAAACACCCCGGCGATTTTGTCTGTCAGACGGCCGATGGGCATCTTCGAGGTTTGTGCTTCCTGTACTAAGGCGATAATTTTCGCTAGACGGGTATCTTTCGGTCCAACCGTCACACGGTAAGTTAATGTGCCATCACCATTAATAGTACCGGCACTAACAGTATCCTCACGCGTTTTTCTTACCGGCATGGGCTCGCCAGTCAGCATTGATTCGTCCAGCAGTGACTCACCACTAACGACTTCACCATCTAATGCCACCCGATCACCGGGGCGCAAGCGCAATACATCGCCGGGCTTTAGGTCAGCTATCGGCGTCTGCTGGTCTCCCGCATCGGTGATCAGTAATGCGGTATTGGCTTGCAGACCAATCAATTTTTGTACCGCCTCACTGGTTTTTCCGCGGGCACGCAATTCCAGTGAATGTCCCAGGTTTATCAGACCAATGATCATCACGCTGGCTTCAAAATAAACATGGCGAGTCCCTTCAGGAAACCAGTTTGGGAACAGCACCACCGCTGAAGAATACAACCAGGCGCAACCGGTTCCCAACGCGATCAAGGTATCCATATTGGCACTTTTGGCTTTTAATGCACGCCACATGCCTTGGTAAAAATGGCCACCGCAACTGATGAGTAACAGTAAACACAACAGCGATACTGCGCCCCAGTTCCAACGCGAGCTATCGCTGTGCACTGTCATGTCGCCGCCGCTCATGCCCCAGATCATCAGCGGGATGCCGACGCCAAGCGTCACGACAGACTGAATGATCCGCGTACGGTATTCCTTGGCATCATGCGCGGCTTTATCCGCCATTGCGTTGGCTGCGTCTTCAACCACTTCACCACGGTAGCCAGCACTGGCCAGGATTTGTTGGGCATCTGCAACCGATACACCTTTTGCGGCGCTAACCTGTTTATCGGCCAGGTTAACACGCGCGTCAACTCCCGCATTGGCAAATGCCTTTTCTATTTTTACCACGCAGCTGGCGCAGCTCATATCCGGCACAAACATCAACACACCTTCAGTGGCTGACGGCGCAATGGCAGCTGACTGGTGAGAGGGTTCTTCCTGAGTTTTGTGGTTCGACTGCGGAGCCGCAGCCACGACTGAGGCTCCTTCAGATTTTGGGGACTCATGGTCCTCCGCAATTGACCATGGTTCTGGGTTGTAACCTGCCCCCTCAATGACCGCTAACAGCTTACTATCATCAAGTTGACTCAGTACCGACACCTGCTTAGTTTGCAGATCAACTTTCACCTCATCAGCATCTGCGAGCGCTTTGCGAATAGAGGCTTCACAGTGACCGCAGGTCATATCCGGCACCTTAAACTGATGCCAGCTGCTGGTACACGGTTCCGACCACACATCAGGCGTGTAACCTGCGTCGCTGATGAGTGTCATTAGCGCTTGCTCGTTCAGGGAACTCAACACTGACACTTTCTTAGCAGGTAAATCGACCTTCACCTCGTCCGCATCGGCCAACGCCTTGCGAATTGTGGCTTCACAATGGCCACAGGTCATATCCGCCACCTTAAACTCGTGCCAATGGCTTTCTGATTTTTGCCAAGGTTCGGGCGTAAAACCGGCATTGGATATGGTTGCCATCAGTAACTGTGTATCCTGTTGACTTAGCACCGACACCTGCTTGGTTTGCAAATCAACTTTTACCTCATCAGCATCGGCTAATGCCTTCCGAATAGAGGCTTCACAGTGACCACACGTCATATCTGCAACTTTAAATTCATGCCAGCTGCTGGCGGTGTCTGCCGGGTACTCTGCCTGCTGCAAACGTTGCTTTGCCTCGGTCTCCGTTAGCGTAGCGTTATCATCCAACGTTAATGTCAGTGATTTTTCCGTAACATCGGTTTGCGCATTTACGCCGATGTCATCGGCGAATAACGCCATGATTTTACGGGCACAACCGCCACAGTGCATATTGTCGATATGAAATTGATAAGCTTTCATGTCCCTCTCCTAAGCAGCTCATCAGCAAACTGCTCATGGTAATCTGATACTGTAAAGGGTAAAGTCTCCAGTAGCTGGAGAGTCAAGCAGACGAGCAAAAGATGTTGCGAAAGTTCAGTAGTGGATCACAGGAGTCATACCATGAAAATCGGTGAAGTCGCCAAAGCGACGGGATTAAGTATCAAGAGCATCCGTTATTACCACGATATCGGATTGGTACAGGCCGAACGCGGTGACAATGGCTACCGGGAATACAGTGACGCGCAAATCGAATCGCTGCAGTTTGTGCAGCATTGTCGCGAGTTGGGTTTTAGCATTGAAGAATGCAAAGATCTGCTACTACTGAAACATGATCCACAACGCTGTGCCAGTGATGTAAAACGACTCGCCAGTGAACATCTGAAAGTACTCGAGCAACGAATGGCCAGCCTGCAAACACTGCACGCAGAATTAAGTGAGTTGGTGAACCAATGTCATGGTGGCGATTCTCCGGAGTGCCCCATCATTGAAGGACTTTCTGGGAAATCTTGTTGCCACCACTGACATTAATGCTGTGTTGCTTTGGGTAGTGCAGCCGCATTATCTATAGGCAATACGGGTAACCCGCCTGCCGGAGTGAAACCAAACACCTGCCCATAAAAAGATAATTCGGATTGCAATGAACGAATGTTATTTGCCGGTTTACGGAAGCCGTGCCCTTCCCCCTCAAACCCGATAAACGCGGTGGGTACCCCTTTGGCTTTCACTGCCTGATATATCAGCTCAGATTGATTGGGAGGCACGACTTTGTCATCCAGTCCCTGCAATAAAAGCAGCGGCTCATTCAGCCCTTCGAGATGATACAGCGGTGACCGATCATGAAAAATCTGCTTTGCAGCAGGATACGGGCCGATTAACTGATCAATATAATGGGATTCAAATTTATGTGTTTCCTGCGCCAGCACCGCGATATCACTGATACCAAAGTAACTGGTGCCAGCTTTAAACGTATCATGGAATGCCAGAGCTGCTAACACACTGAAACCTCCAGCACTGCCACCGCGAATCGCAACCTTGTCAGGGTCAACCCATCCTTCATCCACCAGGTACTTCACGGCATTGACCGCATCATCGACATCCGCCACACCCCATTTGCCGTAAAGGCTTTTACGGTATTGCCGACCATACCCAGTGCTGCCCCGATAGTTGAGGTCAAACACCGCAAATCCGCGCGTTGTCCAATACTGAATAGCGCTGCTATAGGCACTGCTGGCGGCTGCCGTGGGTCCGCCGTGTAACATCATCAGCAACGGCGGTTTGGTATCTTTGGGCGCGACATACTGTGGATTAGTCGGCGCATAGAAATAACCGTAAGCTTGCTGTCGCTCGTTGGTATCAAAATTTACCGCTACCGGCCGCGAGATATAATCGGGTTCTAATCCCTTGATAGCTGGGGCATAAACTAATTCGGTACCACGGCCAGACACCTTATAGATACCATGTTCCGGTGTCGACTTTGCCCCCATAAAATACACACCTTTGTCAGCACTGATGACTTGTCCAACACTGGCGAAATCAGTCGCCAGCTCTTCGCTGACACCGCTGGTCAGATCCTGACGCATCAGATGGACCTTGCCATCCTGGTGATAACTAAAAATGACACTATGGGCATTTTCAAACGCATAAGCGTGCTGACCGAAGCGCCATGCAGGCCCCCCTATTTCACCTTTGAGTTGGGTCACTTGCTCAATGCCACCCGCCGCAGTTACCCGATAGAGGTTCCACCAATTATCATAATCAGCAATAAAATACAGTTGGCCGTCCGGTGCATACATTGGCTGCATCAGCGACCCGTGGTGTCGCGGTGCAATTTGTCGAATATTGCTAATCTGGCCTTTCCGGTTGAGATCGCCTACCCATAACTGTGTGTTATCCCATGGCATATTAGGATGGTCCCAGGCTACCCACGCTAACTGTGTGTTATCCGCATTAATTGCCGGAGAGCTGAAAAAATCGTGACCCTCCACGAAGGTATCGCCGTCACCGGCGAAATTCAGATTGATAGTGACCAGACTGGCCTTAGCTTCACCTTCACCACGGTGATCTTCACGGACACAGATAATACGGGAACCTTTGGGATAGGAGATACAGTCTGCATGCCGAGTACCCGCAGGTGTCAACGCTAACGGAGGTTGATCGGGCGCGATACGATAAAACAGCTGATCGGACATTTTGCTGGCAAACACACTATTACCAATCGCCAAATACGGCGCACCGCCATATTCATGAACCCGTGAACCGACACCAAATGCTGCCGGAACGACATCAACAACTTTATCATTATCGTCAAGACGTTTAATGCCTATCTGCCCAGCTTGCGCAGGATCAGACTCACTGAAATAAATTGCACCATCGACACTTTGCATTTGCCCAAGCACCACCGATTGTCCAAACACATCATCAGCAGTTAACGGGGATTCCCAAGTACCATAGGCCGCAGTTTTCATCGTATGTTGTTCTTCTGGGGCACTGGTGTTTACTTCTACCGCTGGCTGAGGGCTACAAGATATCTGTAACGCCAATAATGCCGCCATACTCAGAATTCTCACCGCAGAGCCAAAGGTCATCATTGCCCTTTCCTTATGTTGCCGCAAAGCAGCATAGATAGAATTATTTTTTGCCTTTAAATTTATTTAAAAACCACTGTAGCACCCGATGTTGCTGTTCTTTCGATAAGCCAAAGAACACACATAACCAAGGCGATAACAAGTAGTACCAGTTGATGGGAGCGGTTGAACGCCCGCTGAAAAGCAAGTAAAAAAAGCCCCCATAAATCACCACCACACCTAAGCCGCCCAACACCAGCATGAAGCGCTTTATTCCAGTTTCCAGCCTGTGCATTGACCAGCCTAACCTCTAAAGTAACCGTTCTTAGAACAAGCGCAGATTGTTCAGTGTGACAGGCTTTATGTCAACTTCGGCGACGGCTACTTCGCTGGGAATAAACAGTTTACAACAACAAAAAATCCTGATTACTCCCCACGTTAGAACATTCTGTAACGAATGGGAATAGTCAGGATTTTGACTGGCGTCAGCGCACTAAAACTTACAACGTCAGACCGCCATCAATTTCAATGACCCGGCCATTAACATAGTCATTTTCAATCACAAATTTTACGGTGGCTGCGACTTCATCGGCCAGACCTAAGCGACCTACCGGCACGGCTTTTTCCAATCGCGCCAGCGCGTCTGGTTTCATCGCTGCCGTCATCTCAGTCGCAATCACACCTGGGGCAATCGCTACGGCTCTGATCTGATAACGTGCTAGCTCTTTCGCCCACCCCACCGCCAAGGATGCGACACCGGCTTTGGATGCAGCGTAGTTGCTCTGGCCGATATTACCGTGCCGAGCCAAGCTGGAGATATTGATAATGAGTCCTGGTTGTGCGGATTCAATCATGGCAGCTGCGGCTTCCCGGCCACATAAAAAACTGCCGCTGAGGTTAACATTAATTACCGCCTGAAACTGCGCCAGAGACATACGCTCAGTCACCTGCCCTTCTTTTGCTTTGAGTAGCATGCCGTCCAGCAGTATGCCAGCGTTGTTGACCAATACGTTGAGCTGACCAAAGTCTTCCAGAATAAATCGAAAAGTCGCAATCACATCCTCTTCGTCAGTGATATCCACCGCGTACCCCTGAACTTCAGTATCGCCCAACATGGCGCATGCTTGTTCCAGTTTCTGTTGGTCCACATCAATCAGGGCTAACTTGGCACCGGCGGCGGCCAGTTGTTGTGCCATCGCAAATCCGAGGCCACCCGCACCTCCGGTAATCGCCACCACCTTACCTTTTATCTCCATCAAAAATTCCTTGTGATTATGCTTTTTTATCGTTGAACTGTTCAAAAATACTGGAAAAATCGCGACGACCATTCCCCTTGCGAGCATGGGCAACAAACAGAGCACGTGCCAGTGCCCCCATGGGTGTGCTCGATAAACTTTTTAACGCAGTTTCCTGACTTAATCCCAGATCTTTAACCATCAGATCGACCATAAAGCCGCCTTGATAGTCTTTAGATGCCGGAACATCAGGCATAACACCGGGGCAAGGATTGTACTTTTCCAGCGTCCAGTTACCACCACTACTCGCCTTCATAATATCCGACAGCACTTTGGGATCCAAACCATTGTCGATGCCCATACTCAAGGCCTCACTGGTACCGACCATGAGCACTGACAGCAACATATTGTTACAGATCTTCGCTAACTGCCCACTACCTGGCCCACCCGCATGAAAAATATTGCGACCCATGGCTTCCAGAATTGGTCTGGCGCGGTCAACAGCGCCAACATTCCCCCCACAGATAAACGTCAGGGTCCCGGCGGCGGCACCTGCCGTTCCACCGGACACCGGCGCATCCACGAAATCAAAACCCTGTTCTTCTGCCTGCAGCGAAACTTCCTTGGCCGTCGCGGCATCAATGGTTGAGCAGTCAATCAGCAAGGTGTCTTCTGAGACTGTCTGTAATAGCCCTTTGCTATCACCATCCCCCAGATACAATGCACGCGTATGCTTTCCCGCAGGTAACATTGACACCACGACATCGGCACCAGTCGCCGCCGCAACGGCACTGTGGCAAGCCGTTGCGCCTTTTTCTGCCAAAGCCTCCGTCGCTTCGGTAATCAAATCAAACGCCCTGACCTTAAAGCCCTTGTGCAGTAGATTGATAGCCATCGGCAGGCCCATGTTGCCAAGTCCGACAAATGCTACAGTGCTCATATTGCGTGCTCCTGTTCAAAGAGATTAGTTAAAGATCAGCAAGAGGATGATCGTGTGAAAAAGGATCGGCTAACAGCGCGGCTAGCACATCCGGCGGTGCTAATTGACCTTTGCCATAACGCCATTGTGGCGAGCGATCTTTGTCGACTAACAGTGCTCTTACACCTTCGCAAAAATCACCGATAGCACAGCAGTTCAGGCTCCAACCTAATTCCATCCGGAAACAATCCGCCAACGTCAACGATTTGCCGAGATGAGCTTGCTCCCAGGCCAATGCCCAGCTCAGAGGGCTGCCACTGAGCATAGTGTTGCGAGCCTTATCTAGCCATGTGAGCTCGGACACCAACCGCTGCATTTTTTCCACTATCTGCGGCAGTTCTCCGGACATCAGCTCATCAAGCAGCGACTGATGAGCCTTCAGGCGACTGTTCCCGGAGTGCTCACTGCAATTTGCCGCTAACATCGTGAGTAAATCGTGAAGTTTCTGATGATTGAGTGTGTGATTGCCGCCCCAATTCAGAGTCGTCATGGCATCAAACAAGCGCTGTTTATCCGAGGAGGCCAGGAAATGATTAGCAAATCCGCAATATCGCGCATCGGCCGCATTAAGATTGTAAGCTGTGAGGCCAAGGAACAGTCCGGTTTTACCCGGTAACCGCCTCAGAAAATAACTAGCGCCCACATCCGGGTAAAGACCGATAGTGACTTCAGGCATGGCGATGCGCGAGCGCTCAGTAACAATGCGGTGACTTGCCCCCATCATCAGTCCTAATCCACCGCCCATCACAATACCATCGCCCCACAGCAGCACCGGTTTGCCGTAGGTGTGGATCAAATAGTCCAGTCGATATTCTTCTTCAAAAAAACGTTCAGCTTCGCAGGTAAAACTACCGGGATGGCATTGTTGGGCATAATAGATCGCCCGCACATCACCCCCGGCGCAAAAGGCTTTATCGCCTTTTGCCTCAAGAATGACGGCAGCGATCTGCGAGTGCTGTTGCCATTGGCGCAATTGCTGGGCGAGTAGTCGCACCATGGCGAGCGTCAATGCATTAAGTGACTTCTCCGCATTTAATGTGGCAATACCAAGCAGCTTGCCACTGACAGTTTTCAGGGTGGTAAACAGCACCTGTTCCACAAATACTCTCCCTATTGATTGTGCCAATGAGCCGGACGCTTCTCTATGAAGGCGTTGACACCCTCCTGTTGATCTTCAGTATCAAACAGCGCCACAAACAGTTCTCGTTCCAACGGTAATGCCTGACTTCTGGGCATATGACGACCTGATTGGATTAACCTTTTGCAAGCAGTAACACTGGCAGGACTTTGATGCTCCACCAGGCTGGCCAGTTTGAGCGCCTGCTGTAATGCACTGCCGCTGGCAACAACTTCTTCAATCAAACCGATTGCTAACGCTTTCGCCGCAGTGAGCCGTTCACCACAAAGGATCATCCGTTTGGCCCAGCCTTCGCCTACCAAAGCGGTCAGATTTTGTGTGCCGCCAGCACAGGGTAACAAGCCCACACTGGCTTCAGGTAACGCCAGTTGTGCCTGTTCTTCAGCAATGCGAATGTCACAGGCGAGAGCGACTTCGAGACCGCCGCCCATGGCATAACCATTGATAGCAGCAATCGACACCCCGCGAAATTGGCTGAGGGTTTCAAAGGCGGCCCCGAACGCCGCAGCGACTGTTGCTGCCAGCGCTTTGTCACCCTCAGCAAACTGTTTCAGATCCGCGCCGGCGGAGAAAAATTTGGTGCCAGCGCCGGTAATAATCAGCGCACGGATCTCCGGCTTGAGGTTTAACTGTTCGATAGTATCCCGCAGTTGCCGCAAGCTGGTTAAGGTCCAGGTGTTTGCGGGCGGATTATTGATAGTCAAAATGGCGCAATGGCCTTCAATTTCTACAATTGACGGTAACATAAGCTCTCCGGTTACAAAGCCAATACACTGTTTTGTTCCAGCAAACGCCGGGCAATAATCAGTCGCATAATTTCGTTGGTGCCTTCCAAGATCTGGTGCACACGAACATCACGAAAATATCGCTCTAACGGATATTCGCGGATATAACCATAGCCACCGTGGATCTGCAGCGCACTATCACAAATGGCAAATCCGGCGTCTGTTGCAAAGCGTTTTGCCATGGCGCAATAAGTTGTCGCTTCCACTGCCTGTTCATCCAATTTGACCGCGGCGAGATACATCATCTGCCGCGCGGCAACCAGTTCCGTGGCCATATCGGCGAGTTTGAATTGCAGTGCCTGAAATGCTGCCAGCGGTTTACCGAACTGCTGACGTTCCTGCATATAGTTGAGCGCCTGTTGCAGTGCGGCTTCAGCAGTGCCAACCGAGCAAGCAGCAATATTGATCCGCCCGCCATCAAGGCCTTTCATCGCCATGGTGAAGCCTTGACCTTCCTCACCTAAAAGATAACTGGCCGGGATCCGAACGTGGTCGAAACTGATCTGTCGCGTTGGCTGCGCATTCCATCCCAGTTTATCTTCAGCTTTACCATAACTGATGCCTTGAGCATCAGCAGGCACGGCAAAAGCTGATATACCTTTAGGGCCTGCATCACCGGTGCGAGCCATCACGATCAGTAACTCTGTCGCTCCGGCACCAGAGATAAAGCATTTAGTGCCATCCAACACATACTCATTCCCTTCGCGTTTGGCGCTGGAGGTAAGAGACGCGGCATCACTGCCAGCGCCGGGTTCTGTAAGGCAATATGAGGCCAACTGCTGTCCCGAGGTAAGACTTTCCGCCCAACGATTTTTCAGTTCAGCGCTACCCCAGTAACAGAGCATCCAGGTCGCCATATTGTGGATGGTGATCATGGCGGTAGTGGTGGTACACCCCTGCGCCAGTTGTTCAAAGATCAATGCAGCATCCAGACGTGATAAACCAAGGCCACCACACTCTTCTGCAGCATATAAGCCACAAAAACCCAGCGCACCGGCACGCTGGATCACGGCTTTGGGGAAAGAATGTTCTGCATCCCATTGTGCCGCGTGTGGTGCCAGCTCCTCTGCGGCAAATTGCCGAGCCAATTCCACAAACTGGCGCTGATCTTCGTTCAGATTAAAATCCATTGGTAACTCCCGGCGGCAACTTAATACCGCCCTGTATCAAGGAATAATCGCTACGCGAAACCTATCAACCAAGATTGATGGTCATGTTCGGTGCGTGTGAAATGTCATCTTCAAACCAGCGACTGGTGATGGTCTTGGTTTCGGTATAAAAGCGCACGGCCTGTTTGCCATATGCATGCTGGTCGCCCAAAAAGCTACCTTTCCAACCAGTGAATGAGAAAAAGGGTAATGGTACGGGGATCGGAATATTGATGCCGACTTGCCCCACTTCAATTTCATGCTGAAATTTACGCGCCGCCGCACCGCTGGCAGTAAACAATGAGGTGCCATTGCCATAGGGATTTCGATTTACCAGGGCTATTGCCTGTTCAAGAGAATCAGCCTCCATACAGCTGAGTACTGGTCCAAAGATTTCTTCCCGATAGAGCGTCATCTCTTCGGTAACACCGCTGAAGAGTGTCGGGCCAACCCAGTTACCTTGTTCATAACCAGCGACACTGGCATCAGCGCCATCCAACAGACACGCAGCCCCCTCGGCCTTGCCCTGCGCAATCAATCCCAGCACCCGCTGTTTGGCCTGCGGACTGATCAGTGGTCCAAATCCGGCGTCAGTATCGTCCCACAGTCCTGGCCGCACTTTCGCCATAGCGTCTCGAAGCTCTGGTAACCAGGCTTTGGCGGCGCCGACAAATACTGCCACGGAAATTGCCATACAGCGCTGACCCGCAGCACCGACTGACGCACCTACCAGCTGATTGATCACCTGCTGCTTGTTGGCATCAGGCATGATGACGCAGTGATTTTTGGCCCCCGCAAACGCCTGAACACGTTTCAGATGTTGAGTACCGGTCTGATAAACATGACGACCAACAGCCACAGAGCCCACAAAAGAAATTGCTTTAATATGTGGATGACAAAGCAAAGCATCCACCACCTCACGATCGCCATGCAGCAATTGCAGCACGCCTTTGGGAGCCCCGGCCTGCTCAAACAACTCCGCCAGGCGCTGAGCCGTCATCGGGTCCTGTTCAGAAGGTTTTAGTATGAAGGTATTACCGCAAGCAATCGCAAGCGGGAACATCCACAATGGGATCATTGCCGGAAAGTTAAATGGAGTGATCCCTACACAAACGCCCAACGGCTGGATCATGCTATAGGTGTCGATACCACCCGCCACATTCTCTACCGTCTCCCCCATCAGCAACGATGGGATATTGCAGGCATGTTCCACAACCTCAATGCCACGCCAGACATCACCACGCGCATCAGCAAAAGTTTTACCGGTTTCCTTTGCCAGGATGGTTGCCAGCTCATCATGGTGTTGCTTAAGCAGATGCTGATAACGCAGCATCAAGCGAGCCCGCTCTGGTACTGCCACTTTTCGCCACGCGGTAAACGCCTCCGCAGCACTGGTAATCGCCTGTTCAATCTCGGCGTAGGTTGCACAGTTTAGCTGAGCAAGCTCCTGATTATTGGCGGGATTAGTAATACTGATACAACGAGAACCGTTACCAGCCGTAAACTCGCCGGCAATTAAATGTTTTACGTGCGTTGTCATAAGAAATAAGTCCTGTGGTAGCTGCCATTAAACTTCGACAGCAATAGCAGTTGCCTCACCACCACCGATACACAAAGTGGCGACGCCGCGCTTGAGACCTCGGTGTTTCAGGGCGTGAATCAGCGTGACCAGAATACGGGCACCGGAACAGCCAATCGGGTGACCGAGTGCACAAGCACCACCATTGACATTGACTGTTGCAGGGTCCAACCCTAACTGACTGATTGCCAACATGGTGACCATGGCGAAGGCTTCATTGATTTCATAAAGGTCAACATCAGCAGATGACCAATCCAGCTTTTGCAGTAACTTGTTAACCGCACCGATCGGTGCCGTTGTAAACTGTGCAGGCGCTTGGGCGTGGCTACAGTGTCCTTTAATGGTTGCCAGAATCGGTAAGTCCAGTGCCAGAGCCTGAGCGCGACTTGTCAACATCAGTGCAGCGGCACCATCAGAGATAGAACTGGAATTTGCGGCGGTGATGGTACCATCCAGTGCAAATGCCGGTTTTAGTGCGGGAATTTTTTCTGGTTTAGCATTTCCCGGCTGCTCATCAAGATTAACCTGATAATCTCCACGACGATCATTGATGGTCACTGGCACCATTTCGTCATCAAATGCCCCACTGGCGGTGGCGGAATTGGCGCGTTCCAGCGAGGTTAACGCCCAACTATCCATATCACGGCGACTCAAACCAAATTCATCGGCTGTTTTTTGCGCAAAACTGCCCATTGAACCGCCGGTGTAGGCATCTTCCAGGCCGTCGATAAACATGTGATCAACCAATCGACCATGCCCCATTCGTTGACCGGTACGGGCTTTATCCAGCATATAAGGCGCCCGGCTCATGCTCTCCATGCCACCAGCGATAATAATATTGGCGCTACCTGCACGGATCATATCGTGCGCCAGCATCACCGACTTCATACCCGAGCCACACACTTTGTTCAAAGTGGTTGCCCCGACCGACATCGGCAACCCAGCCCCCAAAGCGGCCTGACGAGCGGGTGCCTGACCGATGCCAGCCGGCAACACACACCCCAGCAACACTTCATCCACTCGCTCAGGTGGCACCTGAGTGTTGTGTAATAATTCCCTTATCACTGTGGCAGCCAGCTGTGGGGCGGGCACCGATGCCAGGCTCCCCAAAAATCCGCCCATCGGTGTCCGCCGTGCGGCGACGATCACTACTTCATCAGTGATTGCTACGCCCATCTTCGCCCCCTTGATAATTATGGGCTTCTCCCCAAAAGAAGCCTTCTTCGTTAAGCGACGCTACAAGATTACGTTTACGCGAACGTAAAGCAACTAGCCGTTGGTCTAATATTAGGTCACGCTGAAAAATTTGCGAGAGGATCGCCGCAGGAAAGCCGACAATGGCGAACCAATTGATGAGAGTGGACAACATAAACAAAAGGCCACCGTTAACGGTGGCCTCATGCTTCGTTTAGGCTTTGCGCTGTTCCCAGGGGGTTTTCGCACTGAGATCGCTCAAGTCATACGGTGTCAGCTGATAGACGTAATAGTTGAGCCAATTACTGATGAGCAGGTTACCGTGACCAAACCAGCGAGCAACGGGTTCGGCATTGGGATCATCGTTGCGGAAGTAGTTTTGCGGGATCTGCGGATTGATGCCGGCGGCTAAATCTCGGAAATACTCGTCGCGCAAAGTGCCTTTACGGTATTCCGGATGCCCTGTCACAAACAGATTACGGTGGTCATTGCTGATCACTAGATAAGCACCGGCCTGTTCAGACTCCGCCAGGACTGACAATTGCGGATGGGCCTTTAATTCTGCCACGTCCATCTGTGCATAGCGGGAATGTGGCGCATAAAACACATCATCAAACCCACGCAGTAACGGTATATGGTCTTTTACCCGAGAATGTTCAAACACGCCGGAACACTTAACATCGAGAATTTTACGTTTCAGCCCGTACAGATGAAATAATCCGGCATGAGCCGCCCAGCACAGAAACAACACGGAGGTCACATGCGTCTGTGACCAATCGATCACCTCTTTGATATGATCCCAGTAAGTGACCTCTTCAAAGTCCAATTTCCCCAGTGGCGCACCGGTGATGATCAAACCGTCAAAGTTACGCTCTTTCACTTCCTCAAAATCGCGATAGAAAGTGTTAAGGTGATCCATTGGCGTGTGTTTGGACTCTTTATCATGGATACGCAATAAATCGATATCAACTTGCAGCGGTGTATTACTGAGCAAACGCAACAGTTGCGTCTCAGTTTCGATTTTGTTGGGCATCAGGTTGAGGATCAACACCTTCATTGGCCGGATGTCCTGCATGGCCGCCCGGCTCTCAGACATCACAAAGATATTCTCAGACTCAAGCACATCGGCAGCAGGTAAATTATCAGGAATTCTTACGGGCATCATCCGCCTCTTACTGTTTGATAGAGACTCTCGGTTCTCTGGTTTACGCTTGATTATTCGTACTGGCTGACTTTCTTCTGCAAAGCTAACGCTGAATGGAGAAACTGCAATACGGACTGATGATTAGGATCATACATAAAGACATCTGGATGTCTACACTTCCATGATTAAATCTTGAGAAGGCGTCACTATCATCCTATCATAAAGCCCATTTTCTGCCGCAGAGTCACATTATGTCCGCTACTTCAGCCATTATTGTTGGCGCCAGTTCCATGTTAAGTAAAGAGATTGCCAGGCAATTATCCGCCGAAGGAGTTGCACTGGCGTTATTGGCTCATGACGCTGAATCTATAAGGGAATTCGCTGAGGAATTACCGACACCGGCCAAAGTGTATGATTTCACCATTGAAGACCCACAGATATTGATCCCGCAGCTTGAAGCCGTATGGCGGGAGATGACGGACGTGCGGCTAATTCTGGTTAACACTGGACTCAATTCCTATCACCCTGAATTACCTTGGGCGTTAGAGCAGGAAATCATTGAGGTCGATGTTCGAGGGTTTGCAGCCGTCTGCAATACCGCGTTTCGGTTATTCCAAAAGCAAGGTGTTGGACAGATTGCGGCGATCAATTCCATTGCGGGTCTGCGAGGTGGTCCCAGTGTAGCGTTTCATGCTGCAAAAGCCTTCGCTCAAAATTACCTGGAAGGGCTATCTATGCATGCCCAACGGTTAAAACTCCCTATTACCATCACAGATATTCAACTGGGACTATTAGACAAGGCTGCATTACAACGCAGCCGACTATGGCTATCACCCGTCGATGAAGTTGCACGCCAAGTGGTGGATGCACTGCTTAAGGGTAAGCGCCGTGTTTATGTCACCAAGCGTTGGCGTCTGGTGGCATGGCTCACCAAGCTGCTACCAGAATATATCTACAACACGCGCCACTGGAAAAAGAAAAAATCGAAAGAAGTCTCTTCAACAGAACAACATTAACGACCACCACCTCGTTAGGAGGTGGTTTAATGTCCCGTCCTAAGATAGGTTGACAGTTTTTAGGCCAGCTCCCGTAGCTGGCCTTTTCTATTGTGCACCTGATTGGG
>NZ_JARFTS010000016.1:0-79004 GCF_029167175.1 Shewanella sp. A32 | reverse complement strand
TGCGCTTACGGCTTGAGTTAGTTGATGTCGCCATAAAGAAGTCCTCTTTATGTCAACGTATTTCAGGACGGGACAGTTAAGTCAAAAAAGGCCGCAATTAGCGGCCTTTTTGTTGTGTAATGGAGCTATGACTGCTCCTCTTCCAAACCAATGGCACCCATCCACTGTTGGAAGTCTATCAGATTTGCAGGCAGGACCACCCGGCTCCCGGATTTACCTAATTTATTGAGTTTGCCCAGATACTGTTCGCCCAACTGCATTCGCAGCGCGTTACGGCCACCGGGCGCACTGATCACTGCCGCCAGTTTTTCAATGGATTCCGCCGTTGCTTGTGCCAAAGCTAGGATTTCCTGTGCTTTACCTTCAGCCTCGTTAATACGGCGCTGCATCTCCCCTTCTGACAGGTTAATCATCTCCTGTTTCACCCCTTCAGAACGGTTAATTTTACTCTGCTTATCGCCCTCACTTTTGGCGAGCAGCGCCCGCCGTTCACGTTCCGCATTAACCTGCATCTCCATGGCGTTTTTAACTGTTTCTGGCGGGGTAATATTTTTGATTTCGTAACGATGCACGCGAATACCCCAAGATGCGCCGGCCTGATCCAACACTTCAACCACTTTGGCGCTGATAAGGTCTCGCTCTTCAAAGGTTCGGTCTAGTTCCAACGTTCCTATCACCGAGCGAGTAGTCGTTTGTGCCAGTTGGATTGCGGCAAAGCGGTAGTCGGTAACACCATAGCTGGCTTTGATTGGGTCCACCACTGACAGGTAAATCACCCCATCCACTTCCACATTCACTTCGTCACTGGAAAAGCATTCCTGCGGCGGAACATCAATGGTTTCCTCTTTCAGATCATGGATATAAGCCACATTATCCACAAAAGGGATCAGCGCGTGGAATCCTGCATCCAGTGTTGCGTGGTACTTGCCCAGCCGTTCGACAATATAGGCAGACTTAGTTGGCACCAATCGAATAGAACGGAACAGATTTACAATGAAAATCAGGAAAATAATGCCCCATATCACCAGCACCAGTATATCGGTATCAAATTCTGTCGGGATCATGCTTTTGCTCCTTTCACACTATCGGCCACCTGTTCCATGCCCGCAAAGAATCCTTCCATCTTCGCCAACTCTGCCGGCACGATGGCTATATCCGCCTGCGCAATCACTTCACCGATCTGCTCGATAAATTGCTCCTTTAGCTGCATATTCACCGCATCCTTGCCGCCCTCAGTTGCTAGGGCTTGTGCCACCAAAGCCATCGCCTGCGCTTGGGCATTGGTAACAATCGCAATTTCCTGCGCGGTACCCATAGCTTCGTTGATACGTTTCTGCTTTTGCCCCTCGGAGATGTTGATCGCCTCCTGACGCTCACCCTGCGACATATTAATCATCGCTTCCTTTTCGGCATTGGCGAGAGTGATTTCTGCGCGCTTACGCCGCTCAGCCTCCATCTGTTTTTCCAGCGTATGGATCACATGGCGGGACGGGCTGATGTTTTTAATTTCATAGCGCAGCATCTTGATCCCCCAGGGATCAGAAGCTTTGTCAATCTCACGGACAATGGCCTCGTTCAGTCGTTCGCGTTCAGAAAAGGTCTCGCTGAGACTGAGTTTGCCGATCTCAGAACGCATGGTGGTCTGAGCCAGGTTTACTGCGGCCATTCGATAGTCTTCGATACCATAGCTAGCGAGCTTGCCGTCCATTACCTTCAGGTAAACCAACCCATCGACCTCCAGCTGAATGTTGTCTTTGGAGATACAACTCTGTGGTGGCACGTCCAGTACCTGCTCACGGGTATCGTGGCGGTAAGCAACGCGGTCAAAAAACGGAATCAAGAAATGAAAGCCTGGTTGCAGCACAGTACGAAACTTTCCAAGTCTTTCAATAACGTGCACTTCGCGCATCGGTACGATGAGCATCAGTTTGTATAAGATGAATCCTACAAATAGGATCAGAATGGTAAACGCAAACATAAGGTCCTTCCTGTTTGTTGTTTCACTCACCGTCCGGTAACGGTTCCACCACTAAGGCAATATTCTCGCGGCAAATAATTCTGACCCGAGCGCCTATTGGTATCACGCTACCATCCCCTAACGCAGGCCAATCGGTCCCTTGAAAAGTAATACGTCCGGTCTTTTCGCCTGGGCCAATCGTTTCCTTCACTTGCCCCTGTTGGTTGTAGATGTCTAGCTCCTCATCGGTATTATCTACGTGAGAATCGCCGCCCATCATGCGTTGGGTAATTTGGCGGAAACTCAGCAATAAAATAATGGAAGTGATAAACCACAGTGTCAGACTCTGTACCCATCCATGCACTATGCCGGTCCAGATTGCCCCAGCGACCACCACGCACGCTGCACCAAGAAACACCACGATGCCGCCAGGGATCACCAGCTCAGCCAACATCAGCACGGCACCGGCTATAAGCCAGTACCACACAGCATCAGAAGACATCATATTCTTTCCCCTCGAAATTTGGTCTTCACCGTTTCACTATATCAACAGTCTTTTACAATTGCGACATAATATGTCAAAGAATGAAATAAAACTGAATAGGCTTGCCACACATATGTTGATTGAATTAGCAGCAGAAAGGACAACAAGATCACAATTTCAGCATCTTTTAGTTCTCAGAAGGCACAATGCAGCTGGCTAATTTCTGAATTTTACAAAAATAATGCTATTTATCATTGTGTTAATAGGTTTCCACCAAAAACTGGTCAAAATGCAAAAATCCTTTGAGTCCGACGACGTTTTTCCCTATATTTCCCAAGTTTTTTAAACCGGGTGCAGCGCATTGGATTTAGTTGATAGACAGCGTGATGCTGCACCGATGGAAATCTATTCCGGTAGTAACAACTGTATTGCTTTTTACTCTACAACTAGGGAAACCGATGATGAAAAAAACCTGCCTGCTTCTGGCACTGTTGCTGTCACCACAAGCCTTCTGTGATGATCTGCTGCAGTGGACAGATACCAGCGTCACTGTACTTTACGGTGATGACTACAAACTGGCGCCTTCCGATGAACAAACCACCGCGACTATTGAATCTGCCGGTGCATGGAAATATGGCGACTGGTTCCTGTTCCACGATTTCATTCACATGGATGATTCTTACGGCGATTCCAATACTAACTATGGTGAAATTTCACCCCGCTTCAGCGCCAGCAAAATTCTGGGACAGCAAGTTGGTTATGGTGCAATTACTGATGTTTCATTGGCACTGACTTATGAGCACGGTGAAGGTGATGTCGAGAGCATGCTTTATGGTATTGGCCTTGACTTCAAAGCGCCTTATTTCTCATACCTGCAGTTAAATACTTATCGTCGTGATGCCAATAATAACAATAGCAGTGGTTGGCAGTTCACCCCAGTTTGGCGTATGGACTTTCCGGTTGGCGACAGCAACATCGTGTTTGATGGCTTCATGGACTGGGTTTTCGCTTCCGATGGCGATCAGGGCTACAAAACTAACCTCCATTTTAATCCACAGATTAAATACGATTTGGGTGCCATTATTTTCGGCGCAGCTCAGAAAAACCGTCTGATGGTAGGTATCGAATACGATTACTGGAAGAACAAGTACGGCGTAGATGGCGTTGACCAGAATACCTACTCCGTCATCGTGAAGTATCACTTCTAATATCGGCGTTCATGCATTGAGAAACCTGGCGTTATCACAACGCCGGGTTTTTTATTGTCCTAAATGGCCAATCATTGTTGGAATGACCACATTCCTAGGTCTGTGGATTGAGCATGAAGCTATCTGCGGGTAACATAAGTGGCCAAATTTCCATCCTGTGACGGAGTCTATACGTTGTATTTCATCCGCGGCTGTCTAGCCTTTTGCTGTTACGTCATCAACACCCTACTGTGGTGTATTCCTATATTGTTAGGCAGTCTGGTGAAACTGTTATTCCCCATTAAACAACTCCAGCAGGGCTGTCGTCGTTTTCTGGATCGTTGCGCCACAGGCTGGATCAGTACCAACGGCATTATTGAAAAGCTGTTTCATCCGCTCAAAATTCATGTTGATGCCATGCCAGCGTTATCCGTTAACGAGTGGTATATGGTCATTGCCAACCATCAGAGCTGGGTGGATATTCTGGTGCTACAACGGCTGCTAAACCGTAAAATCCCGTTCCTAAAATTTTTTCTGAAACAACAGCTTATTTATGTTCCAGTATTGGGACTCGCCTGGTGGGCACTGGATTTCCCATTTATGCGGCGCTATACCACCGCACAACTGAAAAAGAATCCCAAGCTGCGTGGTAAGGATATAGAAATCACCCGTAAAGCCTGTACCAAGTTTAAACACAGCCCGGTCAGTGTCATGAACTTTGTAGAAGGCACCCGTTTTCGTCCGGCCAAACATCAGCGGCAGAATTCCCCCTATCGTCACCTGTTGCGCCCCCGTGCTGGCGGCCTAGCGTTTGCATTGTCCGCAATGGGTGAGCAAATCCATAAATTGCTGGATGTCACCATTTATTATCCGCAGAAGCGGCCAACCTTCTGGGAATACATCAGCGGCCATCTTCCAGAAGTATACGTGCACGTTGAACTGCAGGAGATCACGCAGGATATGCGCGGCGATTACATGAATGATCGCGAGTTCAAACAACACTTTCAGGAGCAGCTAAATCAGATTTGGCACCACAAAGACGACGTGCTTGAGCGCTTACAAGCACAAGCCAAAGGAGATGCCTGATGCTGCATTTTCTGCCCAGTTCTGTGTTATTTGTTTTAAGTTCTACTTTATTGATATTAAACACTATTCTCTGGAGTTCTTTGGTTTGTATTGGCGGACTATTTAAGCTGATATTGCCATGGCGTCCGTGGCAAGTCTCGGTCACCCGACTGATGAATACTTTTATGTGGGGTTGGGCGACTTGGAACGGCGGAATTTTGCATCTGATCGCCAAAGTAGAGTGGGATGTTAAAGGCGTAGAACATCTGCGCAAAGATGGTTGGTATTTGCTGGTCAGTAACCACCTGAGTGGTTTCGATATAGCGGCGCAAACTTACATTTTTCGCAATCACATTCCAATGTTGAAGTTCTTTTTGAAAAAGGAACTGTTATATATCCCATTGATGGGTCTCGGTTGCTGGGCGTTGGACATGCCGTTTATGAACCGCACCAGTCCAGAGAAACTGAAAAAAAATCCTAAGTTGAAAGGTAAAGATCTGGCCACCACCAGACGCTCTTGTGAGAAATTTAAATACCTGCCGACCTCTATCATCAATTACGTGGAAGGCAGTCGTTTTACTGAAGCCAAGCGTAAACGTCAGAACTCGCCCTACCAGCATCTGCTTAAACCAAAAGCTGGCGGTATTGCCTTTACCCTGTCCGCCATGGGCGAACAGTTTGATGCGCTGCTAAACGTTACCGTGGTTTACCCCGATGCCCCCAAAGATATTCTCAATGCGGTGATGCACGGCAAGGTACACAAGATAGTCATTCGCGTTGAAGCACTGCCGGTACCACAAGTCGACGCGGAACAGTACTTTAATGAGCCAGAGTATCGCGTGGCGTTTCAGCGCTGGCTCAATCAGATCTGGGAAGCCAAGGACACGCAGATCACAGAACTTCTGGCACAACATCAAGCGACAGCCGAAAGTTATCAGGACAAAGTCATATCCTGAGATTCCCCGTACCGCCGTTGCCACCAGGTAGCGGCGGCATCTAACTCAAGTTCAGAAAACACTGCAATACCGGCGCTTTTCAATGCTGCGGCAGTAACACCGTCGCCAACCTTGAGATGACGACTAAAACTACCATCGTACACTTGTCCGACACCACAGGAAGGACTGCGCGCTTTCAAAATGGCCATGACCACCTGTTGTTGCCTTGCCAAATTTATCGTCTGCATCGCGCCTCGTTGAAATGCCTCAGTAACGTCCTCGCCATCGACGGTTAACACGCGAACGCCAAGCTGTTCAACAGGCGCTCTGGGCGTTGCTAAGCCACCAGCAATTTCTGGACACATCACGACCAAGCGCTGCTGTTGCCGCCACAGCGCCATACGCGGGTCGTTTAATAAATTATCTTGGCCGTCATAGCGTACCTTTTCGCCCATCAAGCAAGCACTTACCAGAATTTTGTCGTTCATTTATCGGCTATCCCATGTTACCAACCGCCTTGATTGTAACAGGCATCAAGTACAGGTGCAGTTATCGCAATCTCAAATATTGTCTACAAATCATATCAGCACCCGCTTAATATATTGAATATTTTTTAGCCTTAAAATTAAACTAATTATCTGTTTAATAATGCTTTTATGTTTATTAGATAATTTTGTTAGACTTACGTCTAAACCTCATATTGTTGACAATTTAAGCTGCTAAATTTAAGGTCAACGCACATTTAATCGACAGGACAGCTCATGGGACAGCCGCTATCACCTCAGGAATTGCTGGACATTGTACCTCAGGAAAAAGGTCTCACTTTGGTGGAACAAGTACTGGTGCAGATCCAAACCAGCATTATCAAAGGTGAGCTGCCTGCAGGTAGCAAAATCAATGAACAGGCTTTGGCTGAAAAATATGGCATCAGCCGTGGACCCACACGAGAAGCGTTGCAATTGCTGGAGCGTCAGCGTTTGGTGGTGCGAGTACCGCATATCGGCGCACGCGTTGCGGCACTGACCGTTGAAGAACTTAATGACCTGTATGAACTACGCAGCACACTGGAAGTAATGGCCTGTGAACTGGCCGCTAAACGCATCACCGAAGCACAACTCAATAACCTGTGGCAGCTGTTAGAACGTCAGGAAGCTGCGTTGGAAAACGGTGACAGCTACTTTCAGCAGGAAGGCGATGTGGATTTTCACTATCAAATCATCCAGGCCAGTGGTAACCGTCATTTACAGGAAACGCTGATGGGCGGTCTCTATCATCTGTTACGGATGTACCGTTATCAATGTACCAACAATAGCCGCCGTCCAGTCAGAGCCATCGCCGAACATCGCCGCATCGTTGAAGCCATTGCCCAACACGATGCCGAACTTGCCGGATTGCTGATGCGCCGTCATATCGAGCAAGGACGACAGAATACTGAACAAAGATTGAAACAGCTTCAGGCGCAGCCCCCAGCGGGTAAGCCGTTGGCACTATCCTGAAGCGACAAAAGGAGAGACACATGAAATCTAGCGCCGGATTGAAATTCCGCCAGGCCGTGGCCAATAACAAACCTCTGCAGATCGTTGGGACCACCAATGCCTACTTTGCCTTAATGGCAGAACAATGTGGCATTCAGGCTCTCTACCTTTCTGGTGCTGGGGTAGCAAATGCTTCCTATGGCCTGCCAGATCTGGGGATGACATCCATGAACGATGTGTTGATTGATGCCAGCCGTATCACTTCTGCTACCGGACTGCCACTGTTGGTCGATATCGACACCGGTTGGGGCGGCGCCTTCAATATTGCCCGCACCATCAAAGAGTTTGAGAAAGCCCAAGTAGCCGCAGTGCATATGGAAGATCAGGTGTCGCAAAAACGCTGTGGTCACCGTCCCAATAAAGCGGTGGTCAGCACTGAGGAGATGGTCGATCGCATCAAAGCTGCCGTGGATGCCCGCCAGGATGAAAATTTCGTCATCATGGCGCGTACTGATGCCGTAGCCGTGGAAGGACTGGAATCCGGTATTGAGCGCGCCGCGGCTTATATTGAAGCCGGTGCCGACATGATTTTCGCTGAAGCACTCACTGAACTACAGCAATATGTCCGCTTTAAGGAGCTGGTCAAGGCACCGATTCTCGCCAACATGACCGAATTTGGCAAAACCGAATTATTCAATAAAGAGCAACTGGCCGAAGTGGGAGTGGATATGGTGCTGTACCCACTGAGTCCGTTCCGTGCTGCCAACAAAGCTGCACTGAAGGTCATGCAAGCATTGGTGGCCGACGGGCACCAACGCAATGTGGTCGATACCATGCAGACCCGTGAAGAGTTGTACCACTATCTGGGGTATCACCAATACGAAGATAAGCTGGATCAGCTGTTTAACAAATAATCGGCGTTAACGCACAGCGGGCTGCCATTGCGGGGGCGAACGGCAGCACGCGGCGCCGAACACAGGCAAGCAATTGCCAAGGTATAAAAGCATTCAACGGAATAGAGGAAGCAGTGATGACTGATAAGAAACTGAGTGGTGCCGGCCTGCGCGGACAAAGCGCTGGTGAAACGGCTCTGAGTACTGTGGGCAAGTCCGGCTCCGGACTCACCTATCGCGGCTACGATGTAAAAGATCTGGCTGAAAACGTCAGTTTTGAAGAGGTCGCTTACCTAATCCTCTACGGCGAACTACCCAACGTTGAACAATTGGCGGCTTATCGACAAAAACTCAAAGGATTACGCGGCTTACCACAGGCACTGAAAGAGGTGTTAGAACGGATCCCGGCGAATGCGCATCCGATGGACGTGATGCGTACCGGTTGCTCCATGCTGGGTAACCTGGAACCTGAAAAGGACTTCAGTGAACAGTATGATGTTGCCGACCGAATGTTAGGCGCATTCCCCTCTATCATCTGTTACTGGTATCGCTTTAGCCACGATGGCGTGCGTATCGACACCGAGACCGATGACGAGCAGATTGGTAGCCATTTCCTACACCTGCTGCACGGCAAAAAGCCCTCACCTTTGTTTGCTCGGGTGGTAGATGTATCACTGATCCTCTATGCAGAACATGAATTTAACGCGTCGACATTCACTGCCCGTGTTTGTGCCTCAACCTTATCGGATATGTTTTCCTGCATCACCGGTGCGATAGGTTCGCTGCGTGGGCCACTGCACGGCGGTGCCAATGAAGCCGCCATGGAACTGATCCAGAATATGCGCGACGAAGATGATGCCCGAGCCACACTGCTGGGCAAACTGGAGCGTAAAGAAAAAATCATGGGCTTTGGTCATGCCATCTATCGCGAGTCAGACCCACGAAACGCCATCATCAAAGGCTGGTCTGAAAAGCTGTCAAAAGAAGTTGGCGATGAACGACTCTATAAAGTCTCAGTGGCTTGCGAAGAGTTAATGTGGAAAGAGAAAAAGCTGTTCTGTAATGCCGATTTCTTCCATGCCAGCGCTTATCACTACATGGGCATTCCGACCAAGCTGTTTACGCCGATTTTTGTGTGTTCCCGACTGACAGGCTGGGCCGCTCACGTAATGGAGCAACGCGCCAACAACCGTATCATTCGACCCAGTGCCGATTACGTAGGTGTCGCACCGCGTGAAGTTCCACCAATTGAACAGCGTTAATCCGGCCACAATAGTGCTTGTGATCGCGGACTAATGGTCCGCGACAGCTAACAGAATTACGGGTGGTATCACCATGAATACAGCTTTCCGTGTGCCGCTAAGCGGCACCTCCCTACACTACTACGACGCGGCGGCGGCCGTCGATGCTATCAAGCCAGGCGCTTGGGCCACCTTGCCCTATACCTCACGGGTACATGCAGAAAATCTGGTGCGGCGTGCAGAGCCAGCGAAACTTAACGACTATCTGTCACAATTGATTGAACGCAAACGCGAACTGGATTTCCCTTGGTTTCCAGCGCGCGTGGTCTGTCATGACATTCTTGGTCAAACAGCACTGGTTGATCTCGCCGGTCTGCGTGACGCTATTGCCGCAAAAGGTGGCGACCCGTCCAAAGTCAATCCGGTAGTGCCGACACAGCTGATTGTCGATCACTCGCTGGCGGTAGAGCATGCCGGCTTTGAACAGGATGCCTTCGAAAAAAACCGCGCCATTGAAGATCGCCGCAACGAAGACCGTTTTCATTTTATCAACTGGTGTAAGACGGCGTTTCGCAACGTTGATGTGATCCCACCGGGCAACGGCATCATGCACCAGATTAACCTGGAACGGATGTCACCGGTGATCCATGCCAAGGACGGGATGGCGTTTCCGGATACATTAGTCGGCACTGACAGTCACACGCCGCATGTGGATGCACTAGGGGTGATAGCAGTAGGTGTTGGCGGTCTGGAAGCTGAAAGTGTCATGCTTGGCCGCGCTTCCTGGATGCGACTACCGGACATTGTAGGCGTAGAATTGAGCGGCAAACCGCAACCAGGCATTACCGCCACCGATATTGTACTGGCGTTGACGGAGTTTCTGCGCAACGAAAAAGTGGTCTCGGCATATCTGGAATTCTTCGGTGAGGGGGCAGCGCACCTGACGCTGGGCGATCGCGCCACGATTGCCAATATGACACCCGAATACGGCGCAACTGCCGCCCTGTTCGCAATTGATCAGCAGACGCTCGATTACCTGCGCCTGACCGGTCGTGATGAGCAGCAAGTACAGTTGGTCGAAACCTACGCCAAACAGGCCGGGCTGTGGGCCGATACACTGCAAGATGCACAGTATGAAAGAGTGCTCAAGTTCAATCTTTCCAGTGTTGGCCGCAATATTGCTGGCCCCTCTAACCCACATAAACGGGTTGCCACCGCCGATCTTGCCGCCAAAGGCATTAGTGGCAAAGTGGAACATCTGGACAATTTAATGCCGGATGGCGCGGTGATTATTGCGGCGATTACCAGCTGCACCAATACCAGCAATCCGCGCAACGTTATTGCCGCGGGTCTGCTGGCGAGAAATGCTGTTAACAAAGGTTTGGTACGTCAACCTTGGGTGAAAACGTCATTGGCACCTGGCTCCAAAGCGGTAGCCTTGTATCTGGAAGAATCCGGACTGTTACCTTATCTGGAACAACTTGGCTTTGGCATTGTTGCCTTTGCCTGCACCACCTGTAACGGCATGAGCGGTGCACTGGATCCCAAAATACAGCAAGAGATTATCGACCGAGACCTGTATGCCACCGCAGTACTTTCTGGCAACCGCAACTTTGATGGCCGTATTCATCCCTATGCAAAACAAGCTTTTTTGGCCTCACCACCGCTAGTAGTGGCCTATGCGCTCGCTGGAACCATCCGTTTTGACATCGAAAAGGATGTACTCGGTACGGATGCACAGGGACAGCCTGTCACCCTGAAAGATATCTGGCCGGATGATGCAGAAATCGATGCCATTATCCGACAATCGGTGAAACCCGAGCAGTTCCGCAAAGTTTATGAACCGATGTTCGACCTGAAAGTGGAATACGGTGACCATATCAATCCGTTATACGACTGGCGGCCGATGAGTACCTATATCCGTCGCCCCCCTTATTGGGAAGGTGCACTTGCCGGTGAACGGACCTTGAAAGGCATGCGACCACTGGCAGTATTAGGTGACAACATCACCACAGACCACTTATCACCGTCCAACGCGATTCTGCCTAGCAGTGCCGCCGGGGAATACTTGACCAAAATGGGGTTACCCGAAGAGGATTTTAACTCTTACGCCACCCACCGCGGGGATCACCTGACAGCGCAGCGCGCAACTTTTGCCAACCCTAAACTGTTCAATGAAATGGTCAAGGACAGCAGTGGTAAAGTCATCCAAGGCTCACTGGCACGTATTGAACCAGAAGGGAAACAAGTGCGGATGTGGGAAGCCATTGAAGCCTATATGCAGCGCCAACAGCCGTTGTGCATCATTGCCGGTAAAGATTATGGTCAGGGCTCCAGCCGTGACTGGGCCGCCAAAGGCGTGCGACTTGCCGGGGTTGAAGCCATTGTGGCAGAAGGCTTTGAACGCATCCATCGTACCAACCTGGTCGGTATGGGAGTGTTACCACTGCAATTCCTGCCCGGCACTAACCGCGACACGTTGGGCATTGATGGTACTGAAACCTTCGACGTATTGGGCGAGCGTACCCCAGGCACCCAACTAACATTACTGGTACATAAACAGGATGGCAGTACTTTGGAAGTGCCAGTGCAGTGCCGCTTGGACACCGCTGAAGAGGTTGCTATCTATGACGCTGGCGGCGTACTCCAACGCTTTGCTCAGGACTTTTTACAGGAGCAGGGGCAAGCATAATGGCTAAAGTACAGATAAAAATCCCAGCCACTTATATGCGAGGTGGTACCAGCAAAGGGGTGTTTTTTCGCTTGCAGGACTTGCCACCAGCAGCGCAGCGACCGGGAGCAGCCCGTGATGCACTGCTGCTAAGAGTGATTGGCAGTCCGGATCCCTATGGCAAACACACTGATGGCATGGGCGGAGCGACATCCAGCACCAGCAAAACCGTGATCCTCAGTCGCAGTCAACACGCAGATCATGATGTGGATTACCTGTTTGGTCAGGTAGCGATTGATAAGCCCTTTATTGACTGGAGCGGCAATTGCGGCAATCTCACCGCAGCGGTCGGGGCCTTTGCTATCAGTAATGGTCTGGTGGATCTGGAACGCATACCTGATAACGGCATCTGTACCGTACGTATCTGGCAGGCCAACATCAGCAAAACCATCATTGCTCATATTCCGGTCGCCAACGGACAAGTCGTCGAGTGTGGTGATTTTGAACTTGATGGTGTGACCTTTCCCGCGGCAGAAGTGCAGATCGAGTTTCTTGACCCCGCAGAAGAGGGGGATGATGGTGCCATGTTTCCTACCGGCAACCTCGTGGATGAACTGGAATTGCCGGACGAATTAGTTGCGGGTGGCAAACTTAAAGCGACGCTGATCAACGCCGGGATCCCCACGATTTTTGTCAATGCCAGCGACATCGGTTACACCGGCACTGAACTGCAGGAAGCGGTCAATGGTGATGCCAAAGCATTAGCGCGTTTTGAGTTATTACGCGCGTATGGTGCTATCAAAATGGGGCTGATTGACTCACTGGCGCAAGCCGAGACCCGCCAGCACACGCCTAAGATTGCCTTTGTCGCACCACCGGCCAGCTATGTCGCGTCCAGCGGTAAAAAAGTGAGTGCCAGCGATATCGACTTGCTGGTCAGGGCCTTGTCGATGGGCAAACTGCATCACGCCATGATGGGCACGGCCGCCGTCGCCATTGCTACGGCGGCCTGTATTCCCGGCACATTGGTGAATCTTGCAGCTGGAGGCGGTGAACGCGGCCAGGTACGTTTTGGTCATCCGTCCGGGACCCTTAAAGTCGGCGCGGAAGCCGAGTGTCATAATGACCAATGGCAAGTTAATAAAGTGATGATGAGCCGTAGCGCTCGAGTGCTGATGGAAGGCACCGTAAGAGTACCAGAAGACTATCAGTCTTACTGAAACGAGTTCTAACCAAAAAGGCCTTGCTTCCTCCCCTTCCGGCAAGGCCTTTTTTATCCCCTGCAACGGTAGGCAGTTTCCTGTGCTTTGTTATAGGATATGTAATTCATAATTAATAATATTGTTACAGGCTCCTTTTGCGTCGACTCCTGAGTTTGCTCGTGCTGGTGTGCTGCCTTGGAACGCTATCGACTTCACTAATAGCCGTTCCCTTATCGAAGCTGCGATTCCAACACATTAACAGCCTTAATGGTCTGCACCAGAACAGTGTCTATGCTTTGTTTGAAGACAAAGGCGGCATACTGTGGATTGGTACGCAAGATGGTTTACAGAGCTATAACGGCACTGACTTCAATCTATTCCTGCACGATCCTTTTCACGAGGATAGCCTCAGCGACAGTTTCATTACGAAGATTGTACAAGGCAGCGATGGCCGTATCTGGGTTGGGACCTACAGTGGTGGCGTTAATCTGTTTCAGCCAGACACAGGTAACTTCCGCCGCTACGGGGCCGCCCAAGGCCTTAAGAGTCTGCAAATTGTTGATATGGCGACTATCGGCAAACAACTCTGGGTCGGCACCACAAAAGGATTATATCGCCTGAGTGATGATGGCAAGCAGATGCTTCCGGTGGCAGTGGGGGATGGAGACCTGCCCATTATCAATAGTTTGTATTCGATGGGCAGTAATAGCTTATTCATTTCAACCGTTAATGACGGTGCATATATTTTCCGCGCCGGGCAATGGTTACCTGTGCCCTTGCCTGCTGGTTCAGCGTCAAACCTCAAGGCGATCAAAGCGCCAGACAACAGCCTTTGGCTAGCTGGGGGCGACAGCCTGTGGCACTACAACAACTTAGCCTTAGCACCACAAAAAATTTACCAACTCCCCCACAGCAATCAAATTATCCACGATATCGCTTTTGTCTCTGCGGATAATCTATGGCTGGGCGGGGATAGCACCGGCATTATCAATTTGCAGTATCAGAACGGGCAATGGCAGGAACACGTTTATCGCTACAGTCCCTTTAATGCCACCGGCCTTAGCGATGATGACATCTATAATCTGCTGTTAGATAAACAAGGTAACCTGTGGATTGGCACTCATTATTCCGGGCTGAATCGCATCAATATTACCCGCCAGTACTTTGCGCACATCTTTAACCAACAGGATCCTTATAACCAGCGGCACTTCAATAATTACCGGGCGATTTTCCGCAGTAGCGACGGCAATCTCTATCTGGGAACCAATAATGCTGGCTTATTCAAACTTGATGCAAAGGGAAATTATCACGCGTTCAACGCAGCATTCGCCAAGGCACTGAATATTGCCCCAGATATGCTGCATATGCGGGTGATGGACATTGCTGAAGATGATCAACAGCAGCTCTGGGTAGCCACCAGCAGTGGCTTGGCTAAATTGACGTTAGCAGGTGAGTTACAGTTATTTCCACAGACCGCTAAGCTGGGATTTGTTAGAGCACTGACCATTGATACGCAACATCGAATTTGGTTCGCGGCGGGGCGGCGGCTTTACCAATTTGATCCTCAAACAGACGAGGCCAAGCCATACACCCCAGCTACCGCCATTCTCCCAACCAGCAATGAACCACATCAGACGATTCTTAATATGAAGTCGGATGCCAGTGGCTTATGGGTCAGTACCATGATGGGAGCATACTGGCTTAACCCAGATACCGGCGAAACCTTAATTTTTCCCGGTGAAGAACTGCCGCACCCATTTGTCCGAGACATCTTGCCGGCAAAAGACGGGAGTATCTGGCTGGCAACCCACGGAGGTCTGACCCATTATGTTCACGGAAAAATGACCACGATAAGTCAGCAAAATGGCCTACCAACGAACACTATTTATGCATTAGCTGAAGCGGCTAACGGTGATATCTGGTTCAGCAGCAATGCCGGGATCAGCCGGTTGCATCCAGCCAATAACAGTATCGAAACCTTTAATGAGAACGAAGGCCTGCAAGCGCTGGAGTTTAACGGTGGGGTAAAATGGCAGGACCCAGATGGCAGCATTTGGTTTGGTGGCATCAATGGTCTGAATCATTTCAACCCGGCAGGGATTCCTCCCGCCAGACCGGCTATTAGCATCGCACTTGCAGCATGGCAACTTGGAGAACAGCGGCACGCTTATTACCAACTCGGGACTCAGCAGCAAATTACATTGCCGTTCAGTCGCAAGGTGCTGAATTTCGAGGTGACGGCCAACGACTTTAGCTACCCTGGGCATGATAACTTCAGTTTTTTGCTGGAGGGTCAGGATAACAACTGGACGCCGCTGCGTAACCAGCATTTGGTAAGTTACACTAATCTTGCCCCTGGCGATTATCGTTTATGGGGGCGTTATCAACTTGAGGGTAACCAGCACGAAGCACCGCAATTGCTGGCACATATCCATATTCAGCCGCCCTACTATCGTACCGTATGGGCTTACGCGGTGTATTTACTGCTGCTCAGCACCATATTAGGTTTGATGTTCCGTCACTATCTCAAACAACGCCTCCATGATCAGCGGATTCAACGGGAAATTAATGCCTCAGAGAAACGTTTACGACTGGCACTCCTGGGGACAGGTGGGCGCATGTGGGACTGGCAACTGAAGAGTGATCGCCTGTATATCACCAGTCAACTGCATGGCGATGAATATAGTGAAGAGATCGATCGACAAAAATTTAACAGCCAGATACACCCTGAAGATCTGCCCAGAACAACCGAACTATTGCAACGGTACATTCGCGGTGAATCACCGTTTTACGAGGCAGAATATCGATTAAAAAGTGCAGATGGGCAATGGTTATGGGGGCTGGATCGCGGTAAAGCGGTGGAATGGGATAAAAATGGTCATCCATTGCGCATGGCCGGAACGCTGACCGATATCTCCAGCCGCAAGCAACAGGAAGACCAGCTGCGCTTATCTTATCAGGTGTTGGAAAGTATGAACGAGGCAGTCGTCATTACGGATCTCGATTACCGGGTAATTGATGTCAATCCGGCGTTTACGCAGCTTACCGGCTTTAGTGACCATAATATCAAGGGCAAGCCGATCCTCTTTCTTACTCGCGGACTCTACCCACGCAGCTTCTATCAGCAAGCTGAAATTACCATGTTGCATCATCATAGTTGGGCCAAGGAGATGCAAATTCGTACTCGCCGTGGAAAATTGCTGCCGGTATGGATGGAAGCCAATCAAGTGCAGGACCATCTGGGGCAAACTAGCCACTTGGTCATGGTATTTAACGACATCACCGAACGTAAAAAAGCTGAGGAAGATTTGCGGCTAATGGCCAATTACGATCAGTTAACGGATTTGCCTAACCGCACACTGTTTCAGGATCGCTTGGAGCACGCGCTGCTACAGGCTTCACGCACCGACACCAAAGTCGCCTTACTGTTTTTGGATTTGGACCGCTTTAAAAATATCAATGATACCCGTGGTCATCAGGTCGGCGATCGGTTGTTAGCCGCAGTTGCTGAACGCTTGCGGCGGGTGATCCGCGAAGGCGACACCGTAGCACGTATCGGCGGGGATGAGTTCACCATCATTCTGGAAGGCGTACGAAAAACCAAAGCCGCGACCGTGATTGCAGAGAAGATTATCAATACGTTAAAGCAACCGTTCGCCTTTGGTCAGACCGTACTGGATATTACGACCTCCATTGGTATCAGCATGTATCCTGACGACGCCGACAACACCGAAGAACTGCTTAAATTTGCCGATACCGCGATGTACCACGCTAAAGCGATGGGACGTAATAACTTCCAGTTCTACACCTCACATATGAACCAGTCTGCTGTGCGGCATATGGAGCTGGAAAGCGGCCTGAAACAAGCCCTGACTCATCAGGAATTCTCGCTGTTGTACCAGCCCAAATTTGCCGTTAAAAACAGTAAACTCACCGGAATGGAAGCATTGTTACGTTGGCATAGCCAGGAGCTAGGGCAGGTATCGCCTGCAGAGTTTATTCCTCTGGCAGAAGAAACCGGCATGATCAGCAGTATTGGTAACTGGGTACTGCAACAGGTGTGTCAGCAATTAACCGAATGGCGCCAGCAAGGATTGCAGCCGGTACCAGTCGCTATCAATCTTTCGGCCAGACAACTCAATAGTGAGATTGTGGACGAAGTCCGCCGGACGTTAGACACCTTTGCATTGCCAGCAAATTTACTTGAGCTAGAACTCACGGAATCAGCAGTAATGCAACATCCGATAGAATCTATCGCCATCCTGACGCAACTGGAGGCACTGGGACTAACGCTGGCGGTGGACGATTTTGGGACTGGCTATTCCAGTCTTGCCTATCTCAAACGCTTCCCTATACATACGCTCAAAATTGATAAAGAGTTTGTACGGGATATTTCAGAAGATCCGGAAGATGCCGCCATTACGAGTGCCATTATCGCCTTGGCTCACAGCCTGGATTTACAAGTCGTGGCTGAAGGGGTCGAGACACAGGAACAACTCAACTTCCTGGCAGATCAAGGCTGTGATCAGATCCAAGGATATCTGCTTGGCAAGCCACTTTCGAACGTCGAATCAGGCAGGTTGTTACAACCCATAACCATCGATAGCCACAAATAAAAAACGCGGCAAATGCCGCGCTCTTTCATTGATATAGCCAACTTAATGACCGAGATGGGGCACTTTGTGCAGCCAACCAGCAGGTGCTGGACGCAGGCCTTTTTGGATTTCGGTGTACACTTGATAAATGTGTTTCACATGTTCACCCACCTGACCGTTACCTACGGTAATCCGGCGACCATCTTCAAAGATGTAGGAGCCAACAGGAGATACCACCGCCGCAGTACCAAAACCACCGGCCTCAATAATTTCACCAGATTCCACACCCTTCACAAAATCATCCAAGCGCACCATTTCCTGACGCACCGGATAACCGAGTTCAGTTGCCAGCTCGATAATTGACTGTGAGGTAATAGAACGCAGGATGGTATCGGTGAATTCTGGGATGACCACGGTGCCATCTTTCAGAATATGGAAGTGGTTCATCGCACCCGCTTCCTCGATATACACATTGTTGTTGTCCAGATACAGTACCTGAGCAGCACCCACTTCTTTTGCAGCTCGGCCAGCACGCAAAGAGGCAGCATAGTTACCGGATGCCTTGCTGGCCCCCGTACCACCAGGAGCTGCACGGTGATAGTGAGTACTAATCAACAGACTGATAGGACTCAGGTTAGCCCCATAATAAGCACCGCTTGGGCTTAACACTACACAGAAGGTGTATGAAGTTGATGGACTGACTGATAGGCGATCTTCGGTGGCAAAAATAAATGGCCGAATGTACAAACAAGCGCCTTCTTGCATCGGGAACCATAAGCGGTCCGCATCAATCAGCGCATTGATTGCCTGCAGCTGCATCTCTTCTGGCAAATAAGGAATGCACAGAATGTCAGCAGAGCGATTAAGACGTTCGGCGTTCTTATTCGTACGGAAGGTATAAATCTCACCATCCTGGTGCATAAACGCTTTAGCACCTTCAAAAATGGATTGCCCATAATGTAGTGCAACTGCACCCGGTGCGACTGAAAAAGGACCATATGGAACAATACGTGGATCCCGCCATTCACCATCGTAATAATCCATTAAAAACATATGGTCGGTACGCAACCGGCCAAACCCGACATTACCCTCCGGACGGAACTGCTCCTGGCGGCGTTCTGCGGCAGGTTTTAACTGATACTTGATTTCCATTTTGAACTACCTTGACTATTGTTCAAGCAGACTAGGAAGCACAGCAATGAAAGTCAATAGGCATACAGGGGTGCAAGGCGATAACCGTTAGATTTTTTTTGAACAACTACCTAACATCAACGCAAGAATTCATTTAACACCTAGTGAACACTGTAACGGGATGTCAGAGATATGTTGACGATTTCGGCAAACATGCAACAAGTCGCCCTGCAATAGTAATTCGTTGGTATGTATTTTCAGCAGTTACCTAATTGTGACTGTTCGGTAGTCAGGCTGCACTGGTAGAATTACGCAGACTTATTTAACAACCGGAAGGACTTTCCCCGATGAGCCTTGATTTACTGTCCAAACTGGAAGCCAGTATCCAGAATGCATTAGAGCAGATTGAACTCCTAAAACTGGAATTGGATGAAGAAAAGCAGAAAAACCTTGCTCTCAGTGAGCAGAATCAGCGACTACAACAGGATCTGAATACCTGGAACGACAAAGTGTCAGGGCTGGTAGGTCTGCTCACCGAAAAGGTAGATTAATCAAACCGACGACGTTTCCTGAGTCTGCAGATCTAACAGATGATTGAGTTCGATAACCGCCTGCTTCACCTTGGGCAGGCCTTTACCAGGCAACAAGAAACGTCCTTTTTCAAACTCCAGACGACCTAGGTCTTTCACCCAGACCGCCCCTTTAAGAAAAATCCTCGCATGTTTGGCTATGAGCTTTGGAGCATAGACGGGGAATACGCGCACGGGACCTCCCTAATTATTTTTCTCATCCTGACCTTGGACAACCAGAGTCATTTAGGAGTTTCCGCAAAATGCTCATTTATTGAGCAAATGGTTTTTCTGTGGAATAAAAATAAATAAAATCAACGGTTGCCAATTTTTTGACGCTTGGTTATATTATTGACGTTACTCAGGGTAAAAACTGAGCCTCTGGCTCTAAATCCGTACTTCTCTTCAGGGGATGTACGGTTTTTTTTGTCTGCGATTTGCCTAATGAACGCGATGAGAACCCGTTAATGGGTTGGGGAAATAAAAAACCGGGCACACTGGCCCGGCTTTAGGTCACCCAAAAGGATCACTGCAGTTTGCTGAGATAATTAACAATTTCTAACAGCTGATCAAAAGACTTCAATGACGGGGTATCAATCAGATACTTATCATTAACCACCAGCCCTGGCACACCATCAATTTTAGCGTTTTCAGTACTACGCTTCATGCTGGCAACCATACTATTCACCATAAAGGAGTTGGCCGCTGCTTCAAATTCCTTGGGATCAACCCCTTGTGAGGCAAAAAACTGTTTCACATCTTCCATGCTAGTAAAGCGTTGGTGCTTTTCATGAATAGCCGCAAAGAGTGTCGGTTCGATTTTATCACTTACGTTTAATAACTCTGCGATTGCCCAGGCTCGAGACATCACCTCACCCATCTGACGCCCAATAAACTCTACGTGTACTTGTTTAAACGTCATCCCCTTTGGCATATTCGCCTTCAGTTGTGGCAAATAGGTCTTGGCGAAGTGATAGCAATGTGGACAGTAGAAAGAAAAATATTCTGTTAATACCGGTGTTACCGATGCTGGCTTATCGGAGATAACTTTGTAGTTAACCCCTTCTTTGAATTCGGTCGCGTTTGCCGCAAGAGGCAGCAACAAAAAAGCCGCAGCCATGATCAACAATTTTTTCATTGGGTGTTCCTTGTTTTTGGTTCTGGACCGGCATCCCCGGTCGCCGACTAAAATAATCTGCTTTTCCAGTGAAACTCAAGTCCTGAGTGCCATATTCTGGATTAACATATGTTTAATATGGGATCAGACTTAGCGGTGGCTGATGCAGACGCTGCAATTGGTCATTAAACAGTTGCCACTGTTGCTGCCAATAATCCTCAGTTGCAAACCACGGAAAATGCAGCGGAAATGCCGGGTCTAACCAACGCTTGGCTAGCCAGCCGTTATAATGCATCAGGCGCAATGCGCGCAAACATTCAATCAGTTTTAATTCTGCCGGATGGAAATCACTGAACTCCGAATAAGCCTCTAACAATACTTCCAGTTGTAGCTGTTGCTGATTACGATCACCACTGAGCATCATCCACAGATCCTGCACTGCCGGACCATTGCAAGCATCGTCTAAGTCAACAAACCCTGGACCGTCTGGCGTCCACAAAATATTCCCTGGATGCAAATCGCCGTGCAAGCGCATTTTCGATGGCGTCAGCTGTTGCCATTGTAGTCGGACTTGTTCGAGCAATGTATGCGTCGTTTCAAGCAACGGGGCTCTGAGTTTGGCGGGTATCAGTTGACACTCAGCCATCTCCGCGATTCCGGTATCGCCAAAGGTCTGAGGGCTGATAGCAATTCGCGCCTGAAAACGACTACCTTTGGCGTACTGATGCATGCGCCCGATAAACTGTCCAACAGCTTCTAACTGTTCCAGATTATCCACTTCAAAACTGCGTCCGCCGATGGAAGGAAACAATGCAAAACGATACCCTTCAAAAAGATGCAGACTCACCCCATCCACGTTAACCGGTGCGGCTAAGGGGATTTCAGCCGCTTGTAACTCAAAAGCAAACGCATGCTCCTCAAGGATCTGCTCATCGCTCCAACGTTCTGGTCGATAAAACTTCACCACATAGCGTTTTCCGCGATCGCAACGGAACTGATAAACGCGGTTTTCATAACTATTGAGTGGCAACAACCCGCTTTCTGGGTAGATCCCGATACTTTCAATGGCGTTTAAAATCAGCTCAGGGGTTAACCCGCTGAAGTGAAATGCTGCACAGGTATCACTCATGGCTGTGACTCCCATAAAGATTGCAGATATTGCAGCACCTCAAAATCCTCCGGTTGCTGGCAACTTAACCAACAGCTACCGCTGTAAAATTCAAAATTAAGCCATAACAAGCTACTTTCAAACTCGACCAGCCACTGATGCCTGTCAGCGCCCCAACTGCGTTCACGCACGCGCAAATCTAACCGCTGGCACAGCTGTTCAGCTTGAGTCGGAAACTGTTCAAAATCCGCTACCGCCAATTCAAAAATCAGTGTGTGTTCGTTCACATCCAACCTGACAGCGGGATTGGCTGCTTTGGGATCATTCATACTATATGCTTCCAGTTAACTACTGCAGGACATAATCAAGCCTTCGCCCCAATCAGGTGGTCGCCGCGCGAAGTCCTCATAGCCAGGTTGGGCATCATAAGGGCGTCTTAGCAACTGATACAGTCGCTGCAACGGTGCGGTATCGCCCGCCTCAGCTGCCGCAATTGCCTTCTGCGCCAAATAGTTTCGCAAAATATACTGCGGATTATTAAGACGCCGCGCTTCCTGCCACTGTTCAATATTGTCGACTTTGCCCAGGCGTTTGCAATAGCCGGTAAACCAATGATCAAACGCTGAGGTATCGACAAACATATCGCGTAAATCTGAATGATTCGCCACGGGATCCAGCGTCGCGAATTGCCGCAGAGTCAAGCTATAGTCCAGTTGCTGTTGCTCCAACATGGTAGTAAATGCACCAAACAACCCCAAATCTTCCGGCCCATGCGCTTCACCTGCAGGCGCTGGCAAGCCCAGCTTTTGCCGCATCAGTTGTAAATAATGCTGCACTAACATTGGCTGGTAATGTGTTAACGCGGCCAACAGGTCATCAGAGGATATGAGTGGTGTTAGTGCCTGGGCCAGACATTGCAAATTCCATAAGCCAATCCCCGGTTGCTGCCCGAATGCATAACGCCCCTCGGGATCGGAGTGATTACAGATAAAATCTTCTTTAAACGTATCAAGAAAGGCGAACGGTCCGAAATCGAAACTATCCCCCAAAATTGACATGTTATCGGTATTCATCACCCCATGAGCAAAGCCGATAGCCTGCCAGGTTGCAATCAGTCGGGCGGTGGCTTCTACGACTTCCACAAACCACTGCCGATAACCGGCGGCGTCGCAACTGAGATGCGGGAAATGCTGTCTGATAGTGAAATCGGCAAGTTGCTGAACTTGTTCACGCTTGCCACCAGTACTGTAATAACAGTATTCAAAATGGCCAAACCGAATGTGGCTGCGAGCCAAGCGTACGGTAATTGCGCCTTTTTCCAACGTTTCGCGCCATACCGGCAATGCTGAACCAATCACGGCTAACGCTCTGGTGGTTGGCACATTAAGGTGAAACAGTGCCTCCGATACTAAGAACTCCCGAATGGCAGAACGCGTTACCGCACGGCCATCACCATGACGGGAAAATGGTGTAGCGCCTGCGCCCTTAAGCGCCACATCCCAACATCCGTTTGGGCCAATCGCCTCGCCAAGAATAATTGATCGACCATCCCCTAATTGGGGACTATATCCCCCGAATTGATGCCCGCTATACACCTGTGCGTAGTAGTTTGCACCTGGCATACGTTGATTACCGGCCAACTGCTGTAGCAGTTGTTCATCAGGTTGCAGGTTACCCACCAGCACTGCGGCATCATCGCTCCACGCTAACCAACTGGGAGCAGGTAAACCCGCAGGAGCCACCGTTTCATAAAAGCCGGGCAGTTGTTCAAAAAAATCCTGTTTGAAATCCATCAGTGCTCAGGAGTAAAAGTGTGCCATAGATCACAGGTTACCACATTCGCCTCATCTAAGCGGCAGCGATGGGCACACTGAAATACCGCCGGAGTATCTGCCAATTGCTGCAACCCCTGACCTTTGGCCTGACATTGCGCAAGCGTTTCATAATAGCCACTAATCGCTTCGTAATGGTGTGCAGGCTGAGGAACTTGCTGATGTCCTGAATAATAAAATAAGGTCCACTCGGGAACCTGAGTACAGCCTGTCATCCCAGAAAGCAGGACTAATGCAAATAGGAAATACTTCATCGAGGACCTCTGCCTGTTATCAAGACAAAATAAAAAGAAACCCGGCCGCCGCTGGCAGACCGGGTATGGCAGTTCTATATTAGCGAGTTACCAAGGCATTATCAGCCCCCGGCTTTCAGACGCGCCTTTTCTATCCGTTTAATGCGACCATCAAACCCGGTGACCGTACCGTCTTCCAGACCATAATCCAGTGCTTGCTGACACAGATCTATGGCCTGTTCATAATGACCCGCTTCAGTACAGATAGTGGACAGCTGCAGGAAACCATTGGCTTTAAAGACCGCTTTAGGATCGGCGGCCAAGGTTACCTCACGACACTCACTGAATAATGGTGAGTACATCTTTGCAAGGCGCTGACCGAACTGCAGATATTGGCTATTTTTGCGCTGTTTATAACATTCGCCGATGACGGCCAGCAACGCTTCGTGGCGTGCTATCACTTGAGTCGTGGCATTGTAATGTGCCAGTGCACGCTTCAAGGTGACATTGGCCCAACTGACGTCTGGCTCTGGCTCTGGCTCTGGCTCTGGCTCTGGCTCTGGCTCTGGCTCTGGCTCTGGCTCTGGCAGTTCAGTATCAACGGCGGCCGTTGGTGCTGCAAAATCGGCATCCTGGCGTTCGTTCGCTGGCGGAGTTGGGCGTGGTTGCCGATGACGCTCTTGGGCTGCCAACGATTGTGCTCGCCGGTACAAAAATACCCCTACGCCGATCAGCGCAATGATGGCTATCAATTTCAACATGTTGTTTCACCATTTGCATTGAGGGAATTAAGACCCGCAAAACATCGCGCAAGCTTTGCCGATCAAACTGTGTTACCAACCATAGATTTAATGTATTCTCTCCGTAAAAATCAAGTATTTAACTTTGCGTATTTGCCCTGTCGGTCCCCTATCCTGTGACCTGTTTAACAATTTGTGGGTAATTCGGTTATCACTGTGCCAACTTAACTGAGGCAATTAAGGATATTGGTTATGCAAAAAATATTGATAGTGGCTCATGCGAGTCCGTATGGCTCTGAAAAAATGTTCAACACTTTACGCATTGCGATTGCTCTGAAAGAGTTTGCGGCAACCGAAGCTGAGCTAAAGCTCTTCCTGATGTCAGATGCGGTTTTCAGTGCAGTCAAAGGCCAAAGCACACCGGATCTCAGCTATAACCTGCAACAGATGTTAGAGATTCTCACCGCGCAAAATGTGCCCTTGTTGCTGTGTAAAACTTGTGCTGAAGCTCGCGGCGTCACGCAAGAAATGCTTGTCGATGGTGCCGCCATTGGCACCCTGGGCGATCTTACGCGCTGGACCCTTGAAGCCGATAAGGTCATGCATATCTGATTAGCAAGCAACAGACAGACCGGCAGATGCGCATAAGTAGTATTTTGTGCGCATCTTCAAAATCTCCCATACTGTTGCTACCCGTTTATATGACGGCTCGCTAAACTGATTGCATCAGCTGCAATGCCGGAGAAGTTATGTCACTGCTGCACGGCAAGTTACAAACGGAATTTCGTACCATCAGCGCCATGATGGTAATTTATTGTCGTGATCATCATGGTGGTAAAAATACGCTATGTCCGGAATGCCAGGCATTGCTAGATTATGCAGAAACCCGTTTAGATCGCTGCCCGTACGGTGAAGACAAAGCCGCCTGTAAACATTGTCCAGTACATTGCTATAAAGCCGAGCAAAAACAACAAATACGGCAGGTGATGCGCTATGGTGGCCCCCGTATGTTATGGCGACACCCATTGTTAGCGATACGGCATTTACTCAACGAACGTAAGCAGTTTCCGCCCAAACCTCCCCAAAACGCTTCTAATCGCGCGAAACGCCAGCAGAAGTAACGCTTTTTATTGCAGTTGCCGCTATCTGCGACAAAAATTAATTAAGCAGAGCACGCGGAGAGCGCCATGGCAGCGCTTGATCATTTTTTTACAGAAGCCTATTGGTGGTTGTCACTACTGGGTGGCCTGCACTGTCTGATGCTCGCAGGCTACGCGATGTTTGTTTATCTTGACCGTAGCGAGCAGAAATGGCTGTTAGCCAGTATTTTTGGATTGTTGGCACTCTACTTTTTTACGGGGATGTTGAATCAGAATAACATGCCCACGCAACTGTTGTTTCTGTTACTGCTGCCGACCTATTTTTTAGTGCTACCGCTGGTGTACTTGTATTGTCGGCGCTTGTGTTATCCCCATCTATACCTGCAACTCCCATTCTGGCACGTGAATCCCATGCTGGTCGCAATGACACTGGTCGTTGTTACCCTATTTATTCACCACTCCAGCATTGAAAACGTTTTGGCGATAGCAGGACACAATTCTTTTAACGGTTTGACCCTATGGTTAACGCTGGCACTGAGTCTGCAAACGCTGTTATATGTCTGGTTAATTTTGCGCTTACTATTGCGTCATCAAACACAAGTCACCCTTAGCCAAGATCCGCAACTACAACTGCGATTTCGTTGGCTGTTAATCCTGACAATCGCCTTAATGATTAATTGGCTGGTGCGCACTGTGGCGTTTGCCTTATTACTGTTATTTGGCGATCAAATATCGCCTATCACCCAAACTGTGCCTCATGTTGTACTGCTGCTAACAATCTATGCTCTAGCACTTTATGGTTTAAAACAACTGACTCATCTAGCCTATTTGCGCGGGCGAGCGGCCCGCCAAAAGCTAGGGCGTGACAATGTACTCACTGAAGAGGAGCGACAGTTTATTCGTCAGCTTATGCGCTCTGGTAAGCACCACTAATAACTGCCAAAGAAACATTAACTAAGCTCACAATTTTGACGTTTCAGCACGCTTTTTTACTGAACCTAAGCTGACAAGTAGCCAAAAAGAAACGCTTTTTTCTGCTGCCACACTGTTTTTTTGGATACTGGAAGGTAAGCTAGTGCCCAAACAACGGGAACACCTGCCGTTAAAACTCAAATGGATGGAGGTTCGAAATGAAAACCTTTAACAGTATTTTGCTAGCCACCATTGCGCTAGTTGCCAGTATTAGTTTTGTCGGTCGAGCGCATGCCGAGGATAGCTACAGTGATGCGCTGACAACATTCCAAAAGGCCACTGAAACCCATAAATTTTTTAATACTGCTTACGGCTATGCCATATTCCCTACCGTTGGCAAAGGAGGTATCGGGATTGGTGCAGCCTATGGTAAAGGTCGGGTATACCGTGGTGGCGTATACACTGGCGATTCATCGCTGACTCAGGTATCCATAGGTTTCCAGCTCGGTGGCCAAGCATACAGTGAAATCATCTTCTTTAAGGATGCCAAGGCTTATAACGATTTTACCAGTGGCAGTTTCGAGTTCGGGGCCCAAGCCTCCGCAGTTGCTATCAACGTGGGAGCCAATGCCCAGGCAGGCACTATCGGTAACTCTGCGGGAGCCGGTCAGCATGGCGGCAGTCAAACCGCAACCGCATCCTACATCAATGGCATGGCAGTATTTACTTCAGCTAAAGGCGGCTTGATGTTTGAAGCGGCACTGGCAGGGCAATCATTTACCTTTGATCAAAAATAGACTAGCCATAACCGCATCATCAATAAAACAGGCGACATTAGGTCGCCTTTTTTATTACCAGCCAATCCATTGCCGCGAGCGCTCCCCCAGCCCTTTTTTAATCCCCATGGCTGACCACATGCTGAAGAACAGTAACATCAGGAAAATGCCAATCGACAAAGCTACCGAAGTCAGAGCTGACCCTGGGGCGAGTTTAAAATGCAGCAACTGACAGGCATCACCAAATAACATGGAAAAGATCGGATGCAGGAAGAAAATGGCAAAACTCATATCTGCCACCCGTTCCAGCCATGGAAACTCGCCTATTCTAGTCAGCAATTCACAGCCTTTAAGCACCAGAATGCACAGACAGAATTTCTGCACGAATTGCCAATCTATGCCTCCGTATACCCACGCATCTTTATGATAGTTACCAACGTGCCCATCAATATTCGTCTGCACCCATAAGCTGAGGATTAATCCCAGCCAGGCTAATACATTCAGCGGGACTGACAGCCGTTTTACCACTACCTCTTCTTGTGAATACAGTATTCCCAACAGATAGAATGGCGTGAAATACACTAGCGACTGTAGAACGTTAACATTGCCAATCGGCCGATGTAACAACATCGCTGTCACCATCAATAACAGTAACAATCCCGTACGCCACGAGCGAGCGAGCCGAATATAAGCGATAAATACCGGAGAAATGGCAAATACCGCCATGATGAAAGGTACATACCAATGAGGAAACAACACATAACCATTGCGCACGGTGTACCAGCAGTCCAACAATATCGCTTGTGGCGAATGCCCTTTTAACCAATACCATTCGGCTATCAACAACAACAGGCCAGCCAACGACACCCATAAAAAGGGCAATGCCACGTTACGAATTTTATTACTCATAAACCCACGGTATTCAAATCGGGGATAAAACACCCGGTGAAAAAAATACCCCGAGATAAATACAAATAATGCGGTACCGCCTCGTACCAGGTTTTCCAGCATCGCAGGAAATCCCTCGCCCGAGTTATAAACACTATGGCCAGCGACAATCAGCAAAATAGCCATGCCACGCATATAGGTAAATTCTGTTTGTTTCTGGCGCATAAGGGCCTCACATGACTAACAAGAAGGAACGGGAGAAACGACATGTCCAGCGGCAGAAATGACCGGACCATACAATAGAAATGAATGTCTGGATGGAGAATCGCCGCCAGAATAGCGGCAATTACAGCAAAGCGGAATAGGTCTGCAAAAATATTTTTTACGCGTCTGGATAAACCAAAAATATCGATATTATTTATATAGTTATCACTAATCTCCGAACCACCGCTTCAGCGTGGAACTCGCTTCTTCACGAACAGAATCATCAATGTACATACTGACCATGGCCATCGCCGCAGCAAGCGCACCGAGGTCATCACTAAAACCGACGATAGGCGTCAGATCCGGAATGGCATCGAGCGGTGAAATAAAGTAAGCCAAGGCACCAAAAATCGCCGTTTTAGCCCACTTCGGAGTGTCGTTACGTTGTGCGGCGTAATAAAGCAATAACGCATTTTCAACGACTTCCCGGCCAGCTTTAACAGCGAATCCCTTAAGCTTGTCCCAAAATCCCTGTTCACTGTATTGCTGCTGCATTGATTCCTCCGAGATACCTATGCTCAGCGCTATGTAGCCACATATCTCTAACATTAAAGCATGGTGATATGCTTTTTCTTAGGACTGCACCGGCTTTACCATAATATCGCAAAGATCAATTTGAATTGGTATTTCTTAGCTATCTTCAACGAATTTCAGGTATAAACATCACCTATAACAGATCAACCGTGTGATTGTTTAACAACTGAGAGTTAAGCGATTCAATCATGAAAATAAGAGCCGTCACTCACAAAGATGCACAAGCGTTATCCGATTATTTTATTCGTAATCAACAACATTTTGCGCGCTGGGAACCGTTACGCCCAAAGGGTCATCACGCGCTGAGCAACTGGCAACACAGATTGGATGCACTGTTTGCAGCACCGATTAATGAATATTGGTTTGTGCTAGATAGCGGCCTGCAAATCGTTGGACATTGCACCCTAAGTAACATTATTCGTGGGCCCTTGCAGGCATGTTATATGGGCTATGGCATTGATAGTACGTTACAGGGAAAGGGCCAAATGCTCCCCTTGTGCCAGGCAGCGCTTAACTTTGCCTTTGACGAACTGCGGTTGAACCGGGTAATGGCGAACTATATGCCGACCAATCAACGCTCGGGGAAGTTGCTGGAACGTCTGGGCTTTGAGCGTGAAGGCTTGGCCAAACGATACCTTAAAATCAATGGCCGTTGGGAAGATCATATTTTGACCGCTAAACTCGCACCCCATGCGGCAGATTAACGCGGATAGAAAAAGAACTAACCGACGCCAAATCCAGGCACTCTCGGTGACAACGAACTTTTCGGCTTACAGCGTGGTCGACCTAAAACCCAACACAGATAAAATCGACCTTAGATGTTGATTTGCAATAGGTTAATCGCGCCAACTAACATGTTATGAAGACTAAAAATCCGGCTATTGGCCGGACTTTTGGTCGATAAGCGTGGGAGAGTTATCTGGCTTTATGCTGCGCAGGTTTATGACGACCACGCGGCGAGTTGGGCTTAGTCGTTTCTGCCTGAGCTCGTGGCGCAGATGTTGTCGCGGGTTTTGCCTGTTTACCTTCACTCTTGCTGACATTGTTGGCAAACTGATTACTGCTAAAACGGGTTAGCCCCTGTTTGCCCTTTGCCGCAGGTTTGTTGCTCTGTTTACGCGCAAATTGCTCAGCGCGACCAGCTGGCGGCACCAAATGTTGTGGACCGGTACCGATCAAATCTTCACGTTTCATGCTGATCAGCGCTTCGCGGATCAACGGCCAACCTTCCGGATCATGATAACGCAGCAGCGCTTTATGCAATCGGCGCTGACGCCCTTTCTTCGGAATAAACACCTCTTCACTGTCATGCTTGACGTTACGCAGTGAATTCAACCCGGTGTGATACATAGTGGTAGCGTTAGCCATGGGTGAAGGGTAGAAATTCTGCACCTGATCCAATTTGAATTTACGGGCTTTCAACCACAATGCCAGATTGAGCATATCCTCGTCAGTGGTGCCGGGATGAGCTGAAATAAAGTAGGGGATTAAGAACTGTTCTTTACCGGCCTCTTTTGAATACTGGTCGAACATCTCTTTGAACTTGTCATAGGTGCCCATGCCGGGCTTCATCATTTTCGACAGCGGCCCATCTTCCGTATGCTCCGGCGCAATTTTCAGATACCCGCCCACATGATGCTTCACCAGCTCTTTTACATAACGCGGATCTTCAATCGCCAGGTCATAACGCACCCCGGAGGCGATCAGCACTTTTTTGATACCCGGGATATCACGGGCCGCCCGATACAGATCAATGGTGTGTTGATGATCCGTGTCCAGATGGCCACAGATTGCCGGATAAACACAGGACAAACGGCGGCAGGTTTTCTCCGCTTTTTCACTTTTACAGCCGAGCCGGTACATATTGGCCGTCGGGCCGCCAAGATCGGAAATTACCCCGGTAAACCCTGGCACTTTCTGCTGAATGTCTTTGATTTCGCGGATAATCGAATCCTGCGAACGGCTCTGGATAATGCGTCCTTCATGCTCGGTGATGGAGCAGAATGAACAGCCACCAAAACACCCTCGCATGATGTTGATCGAGGTTTTGATCATGTCATACGCCGGGATCTTTTGCTGGCCATACGCGGGATGCTGTACCCGCTGATATGGCAGGTCGAACACCGCGTCCATCTCATCAGTATTGAGCGGAAACGCTGGCGGATTGACCCAGACACCGCGATCGCCGTGCATTTGAAACAGCGCGCGGGCACAACCGGGATTAGTTTCCTGATGCAACACCCGTGAAGCATGAGCATACAGAAAACGATCATCACTCACCCGCTCAAATGCTGGCAACAGTACATAGGTTTTCTCCCAGGGCTTAGGACGGGGCGGCTGCACAGTGATGGCTTGTGGCGCGTCATTATCAAACACTTTCACATCACTGGGGCCAGAGAGATTCTGGCAACCCACATCATCGGCGCCATAGGGATTGGGAATAGGATCGATTTTATGTAGCTGGTCGATTTTACGGGAGTCGACACCTTTCCATTCCGGCAATGCGGTTTTACGCAGCACCGCCGTACCGCGAATATCCTGCATATCACCAATGTCATCGCCTTTTGCCAGACGATGTGCCACTTCGGCCAAAGGCCGTTCGGCGTTGCCGTAAATCAGCAGGTCGGCTTTACTGTCAAACAGTACACTGCGGCGCACTTTATCTTGCCAGTAATCATAATGGGCGATGCGGCGCAGACTGGCCTCGATGCCGCCGATAATCACCGGCACCTCTTTATAAGCTTCTTTGCAGCGCTGGGTGTAAACCGTTACCGCCCGATCGGGTCGCTTACCGCCCACATTACCCGGCGTATAAGCATCGTCGGTGCGCAATCGGCGATCGGCAGTGTAACGGTTGATCATTGAGTCCATATTGCCAGCGGTGACGCCAAAGAACAGATTGGGGCGACCGAGGCGCATAAAATCGTCTTTGCGCTGCCAGTCTGGCTGATCGATGATCCCGACACGGAACCCTTGCGCTTCCAGCATGCGGCCAATCACCGCCATACCGAAGCTAGGATGATCCACATAGGCATCGCCGGTCACCACGATCACATCACAACTGTCCCAGCCAAGCTGTTCCATCTCTTTACGAGACATTGGCAGAAACGGCGCAGGTTTCAGATCGGCGCGATAACGAGGATAACGAAATAAACTGGACTCAACGTGCATGTGTATCCAACCAACTGGCTTAAACAAACTCTGGCAACACGGCCTTCAGGGGCGCGGAGTATAACAGGGCACCCTGATTAAGTGTGAACAATTTTTCAGCAATAAGTGCCTTTTTCTGCACTCTTTCGTAATACCCTTAAGCAGCTTGCGGGCTTTAAGCTTCAAGGAACATCACAATATCAACGACAGCCAATGCCACCATCACCCCCCAGGTTCCCAACATGCCCAACATACGGCCCATGTGCGGACCACCTTTCCCCTGCGTCAACCCGATGGCATGTAGCAAGCGAGACACCAGCATCACCGTACCAAACAGATGTAACCATCCTGCATGCAAGCCATCTAACTCAGCGATTGCCAGCAGTAGCAACCCCAACGGCGCATTTTCCAGCAGATTCCCGTGCGCCCGCCGTGCGAGATAAATCTCAGGATGTTCGCCATTGCCTACCCCGACTTTAAAACGCACTCGAAGTTGCACGACTCGGGCACTCAAAAACAGCGCCAAGAAGGTTGTTAACGCGCAATAAAAACCAGAAACATACAGTGTCATCATTTTCTCCGCTGACAGCGTTTATCACTGCCGATATGGTTAAATAACCTTAGGAAATTTAATTTTTTATGTCATTATTCCCTTGAGATAAAATTCCTTTAAAATGCGCGCCAAATTGGCATGTTGCCTTGCCGGCCACCTTGATACACAAGTACGAGGCTCCCCAGTGGACAATCAGGAATTTCTGGAAAAACGCCGCTTTATAATAAAGCTGGGCAAGGCTTTGCACAAATTTGGTACACCAGCTTATCGTCTGGAAACCCATCTGCAAACTGTCGCCAAAACGCTGGGGCTGGACGGTTACTTTCTGATCTCCCCAACGTCCATGACCTTCGTGTTACAGCACGATACCGATCAGGAATACAACCACGTTGCCCGAGTAAAACCTGGAGAGCTGGATTTGGGCGCGCTGGCACGCACTGATGCGCTGGTGGAAGAACTGCGCAGTGGACAGCGTACCTTGTCAGAGGCGTTGCAACGTCTTGATCAAATTGCTGAAATGCCCAATCCATACGGACCGCTACTAACCCTCTGCGCGTATGGTTGTGCTGGTGCCGCGTTTGCCATGCTGATGGCCACCAGCTGGAATGACGTGTTCTGGTCTGGCATTGTCGGGCTGATAGTGTACGGGTTGGTGTTCGCTGCTGAGCACTCCAAACGTATGGCCGAATTGCTGGAGCCACTAGCAGCCACGGTCGCCGGAATCGTCAGTTGTGGCTTTGCCTTGCTGGACCCATCCATCAACATCCCGGTAGTGATCCTCTCCGGCATCATTGTGTTTATTCCCGGCTTGGGACTGACCCTCGGGCTGGCAGAATTGTCTGCCCGCGATCTGATGTCTGGCACCATGCGCATCATGGATGCCGTCATGGTATTGTTCAAACTCTATTTTGGCGCAGTGCTTGGAGTTGCTATTGGCAGCGCGATATTTGGTCAGGATCTGTTTATTGAGCCGACATCATTACCGCGCTGGGCCAGTTGGCTGGCAGTCCCATTATTATCTTCAGCACTAGTATTCATTTTCAAAGCCCGCCTGAAAGATGCACCTTGGGGAATCTTTGCCGGAGTCTTGGCGTTTGTCGCGGCGATGTTCGGCGGTATCTATCTTGGCGATTCCATCGGTATTTTCTTTGGCGCGCTGGCAGTAGGCATCTATGCCAATCTGTTTTCTCGCTGGACCAGAGCCCCGGCCTCTATCGCGTTATTACAGGGCATCGTGATCCTGGTTCCCGGCAGCAAGACCTATCTTGGGCTCAATGCATTCGTGTCCGGAGATACCATGCTGGCACAGCCACATTTGGGGGCGCAGCTGTTCCTGATTTTTATGTCACTGGTCGCTGGGCTAATCTTTTCCAATGTTGTAATCACCCCGCGCTCCACGCTGTAACAGGATCGTCAAAAACCGTCGTGACATTCCGCCACATTTCCAAAAAACGACTATGATTCAAATAGTCCGGTTCAACACTGTGTTGTTTTGGGGAGCGCTGAATGCATTATCACCAGGTACTGTGGTTACTGGCGACGGCCGCTGTCAGTATATCGGGATATGCGACACCTGTAGCCAAACCAGCCGCTGACGACAATAGTTTCGTCGTCGGCCATATTCAGGTGATGACCAACCCTATCTTTGATGAATCAGCCGATAACGCCATTTTTTTGCACCGCTGGGCCAATGCCGTTCACATCAATACCCGAGATTCAGTTGTACTGGAGCGCCTGAGTTTTAAAGAAGGGGATGTTATCACCCAGAAACAGTTAGAAGAGGCACAGCGTATCCTCAGAAAAGAACCTTACCTGCGCGATGCCAAAATTCTTAAAGTTCCCGCCAGCAAAAGCAGCCCGAATCAGCCAGTAAATCTATTGGTAGAGACGTGGGATCAGTGGTCATTATTGCCGACGGTGGATTGGGGCCGCAGCGGCGGTAAAAATCGCTACTCATTTGGCATTAAGGACGACAATATTCTCGGCTTGGGGATGCAAACCCAACTGGAATATCAATCAGATGAAAACCGCACTGGCTACAAATTTGATTTCGAAACTCCGCTCACGATTATCAAAAATGCCCGGGTAGCGGCCAGCTTTGCCGATAATGATGATGGCAAATCCACGTGGCTAAAGTTCGACAAGCCGTTTTACACACTGATGGATACCCGAGCTTATGGGGGAGAATACTTAAGTGTCGATCGCATCAACACTTTTCGGCAGAACGGTGAAGATCTGCAAGAATACAAGGAGGGGATGGATTTCGCAGAATTTTACTGGGGGAAGCTGCTCAGCAGTGATGGCGCCGTTCGCCAACGACTACGCTTTGGTATCACACGTGACCGCCACACATTTGCGCCGGTGCCGGGCCAACCACTACTGCCGCTGCCACAGGATCGCGATTTCATTTACCCATGGACAGAATGGGAATATCTGCAAGATGATTATCGGGTCATGACCAATGTGCATCTGATTAATTTTAATGAGGATATTAACCTTGGCTGGCACCATAAACTGCGTTTGGGCCTAGAAACCAATGATGGCGATCACCTCGGTTACCACCTTAATTGGCAGATGAATCGCGGCTATGCCGACGATAACGAGTTGTTATTACTGGCAATGAATGCCGAAGGCGTTTTTGCGACAGCCCAGCCGGACTATTACCGGGTAAGTGCTACCGCCGAATACTTTTACCGTTTCAATCAAAAGTGGTCAGCCTACTCACGTGTGCGGATGACAACTTCTCGCCACAATTTTTGGGATTTGCCATTAACGCTTGGGGATGAAACCGGCATGCGAGGCTACCCTAACGAGTTTCAATATGGAGACCAGCTGTGGCTGCTCACCACCGAACTACGTAACTATCCCAATATCAATCTGTACCAACTCGCAGAATTAGGTTGGGCGGCATTCATCGACGTGGGGCAGGCGTTTGGTGGACCGTTATCGGACGATAACGAAATCTCACATCCCATCGGCGCCATCGGTGTTGGCGCACGTATCTATTCATCCCGCTCCAGTTATGGCAACGTGGTACACATCGACTTCAGCTTGCCGATGAGTAACGGGGAAAACGTCAACGGCTGGGAATGGCGCTTTGAAGTAAAAAGTCATTTCTGATCCACGCCCACTTGCCAACCACAGCCCATCAAAGCATACAATGGTCTCCTAGTGTCGTGCTTTTAACTGCCACGGCAACAATAGTCTTGCAAAGGAGGCATCTCGTGGCAAAGCTGTTCAGTCCCCTGACCGTGGGGTCACTCACGCTGAAAAATCGCATTATCATCGCCCCTATGTGTATGTATTCCGCCGACAACGGTGTCGTACAGCCGTGGCATTGGCAACATTATGGCAATCTGGCGCAGTCTGCAGCTGGGATGTTGATCGTTGAAGCCTCGGCCGTAGCGCCGGAGGGCCGAATTTCTTACGCCGATGTGGGGTTATGGAACGATCAATGTCAGTATGCCTTACAGCAGCTAGTACGCGATATTCGGCGGGATTCAGATATGCCTTTGTTGGTACAGCTAGGCCATGCCGGGCGTAAAGCTTCTTGCCACAAACCGTGGGATGGCGGCCAGCAACTACCTGAAACGGATGAGCGCAGTTGGCAAACCATCGCGCCAAGTGCGGTGCCGTTTACCGAAGGACAACGACTGCCACTGGCGATGACCGACGCCCAGATAGACGACTGCATCAACCAGTTTGTTGCCGCCGCAAAACGGGCGCACGCTGCGGGGATGAATGGCGTAGAACTGCATGCAGCTCACGGTTATCTGCTGCATCAATTTCTATCGCCACTCAGCAATCAACGAAATGATGACTTTGGCGGTTCCCTCAGCAACCGCATGCGACTGCCACTGGCAGTATTTGATGCAGTTCGCGCTGCGCTGCCCCGCCATTTTGTGGTGGGCGTGCGCATCAGCGCTACCGATTGGGTGGATGGCGGCTGGGATCTGCCACAAAGTATTGCGTTTGCACGGGAACTGGATCATCGCGGTTGCGATTATATTCATGTCTCCAGCGGCGGCTTATCAGACCAACAACAAATTGCTATCGGCGCTGGCTACCAAGTGCCATTTGCCGCCGCGATTACCGCCCAGGTAAAGATGCCGGTGATTGCGGTAGGACTGATCACCGATGCGCAGCAGGCCGAAAAAATTCTACTGCAAGATCAGGCTGATGCCATCGCCCTGGCTCGCGGCATCCTTTATGACCCGCGCTGGCCTTGGCATGCGGCTGCCGCGCTTGGCGCTGAAGTGCAAGCCGCACCGCAGTATCTACGCTGCCAACCACAGGGATTGAGGTCGCTGCTACATAAGTAGTCTTTCACTTTTCATGCGACCGCTCGAGAACGTCGTAAACTTGTTTGTCTACCAAAAGAAAAAGCCCAGCGAATCAGCTGGGCTTTATAAATTAGGTGAGTTGGCACTATATAAGCCGGGTTCTGTTCTCCCCGAAGGGAGCGGCAGCCATTCCTCTAGGCCTGCAATCGCTCGCAGGCTCAAGCAATCTACCCGGTTCCGACGCGAGCCACGCCATAAGGAACCCTATTTGGCGCTCTCCGAGTCAACTTTACGTTCCCACGAATAGTTCTACCAGCATCGCGGTACTTGCTTACACCCAACTCACTAAATCAGTCGGTACACTGTGTTTGTGTCCCACTAGTGTACCACTTTGTGTCTCACCTGAAAGCACAACTTGCCACCAGCACACCTCTTAGACGGTGCGATTTCTATAGGTGAGGCAAGTTGAGCAATCGAACTAGGCGGCTGCTAACGTGATTAATTCCTCCTTCTGATTTTCTTTACAAAAAGACTTAATGGTAGCCTTAAGACAATCGTTAACTGACTGGGCTTGCCATAGCTCTTCTACTAAGCGCTTAATGGTTGAATCCTTACTCTCGAGCTCTGTCTTGAGGCGCTCAATAGTTTTGTTTTTGGCTATAAAAGACTTTAAATAATCATCCAGAAGATTCGTGTAGATTCCCTCTTCTACCCATAGCGCATAAGCAAACAGTGCATCTCGACCAACATACGTTTTGGTGACACATCCATTGGGTACTTCCAGAATGCAGCCTTGTGCCGCCAATTCATCTCTAATTTCCGTACGCCAGCGGTTTGGCCGATATGCTCGTTCTAGATTGAAAAGCTTATGCACCTTGTTTAAGTCATAAAGACCGTTGTCTTCTGTCAATACAGCGTGTTGAATACCATCGATGTAGAGTTGGGTTGTTTGGTTTTTCATTGGTTTCTCCTTGAGTTTGTGAAGTGGTTTAAATTGGTTGTCACCTTGTCGCAGTTAGATATTTACGATGCGACCAAGCGAATCTTTATACGTAAGCCGGACAGTCAGATTTAAGACATGTAAACGTAAGTGACGCCTGTAGTCCGATTCACCGTCCTTGAAAGAGACGCAGATACAGGGATGATGAAATTTTTATACGTAAGGCGGACAGTCGAATACTGACGCTTCTAGGCAACACTTATCTGAGGGGCGTTATTGAACAGTTGTTGGTAACTGGAACGCATGATGCCCTCCAGCGTATCGAGGTGAATCTCAGGGACGACGAAGCTATCGTGAACAGGCAGAACTGGAATATCGGCCATCGTTAAGCTCTCAACCACTAGCGAACAGAGTTGGCTGTCGTAATACTGAAGCCACTTCCATGCTTCGTTGTAGAAGCTTTGTTTGATACCAGCATGCGCCCTTTCAAAGCATTCCAGCATTTCACCAGCCTGCGTATGAGTGATATGGAACTCTGAAACCAGTGCTCGCTTTGCACACAGCCTGCTAGATGTCCCAATCGCCACCAAGGCCACAGACTTCGCCTCTGCTCGACTCAGACCATCTACTGCATAGCAGTCTTCAGGTGAGTCAAGACCTGAGACGTGATACATGATTCGAGGCTGAAGCGACTTATAGTCCAGCTCGACAGTTTTCTGACCGTCGATGGTGATAGTACGTCGGCTTAACTTTGGCAACGACTGAGCAGGACAATACAACCGCCCACCGAATGTCCAGCCGCCATTGAAAACGCGTTTACATCTCAAGTCCTCATCAGCCAACCTGTATTGTCTTTCTTCGTCAGTGAAACACCATTGAGATGACTGCCTGAACTCATTCTGTGTGGTAAGACCGTTCCTTAGACCACAAGTAAACTCATCATCCTCATAGTCCACCAATGACTTGTCCTCATTCTTTAGTACCACCGGCTCCTTCAATTTGCTCAATGTTACTAAATCATGGTTCTCACTATTATCAAGCTTCTCCATGAATGAAGTTGTCGGTACGATGAAAGAATAAAGTCCAATTCTTTGTTCAACACAATAAAAGCCTCTCTCAAACACCACGACATCTTGAGCAATCAAGGCATCTATAGCGTCAGACAAAGTGTCGACTGAGAATGCACTGGAGCGATAGCGCGATGGAATAGCAGGTTTGTATTTGCCTTTGGGCACTATAACCCCCACGCATTTGTCGTTACCCCAAAATGAAGCTGCATGAGCTAGGTTTGCCAGCAAGCATCGACAAGCGGCTTCTATTGGCTTAGTTCGACGACGACGCTGGCTAAACAAAGAATCAACGATAACATCGGCAAGCATTCCATCTAGCCCCTTGGACTCACGCAAGTAGAAGGTATTGAGATTTGGATATCTATCAGATTGCCGATGCTTTAATGCTGCTTGCCAACGAAAGTTGGGGGCTGGTCGCTCAAAAAATGAAGTCTTCAATTAAATCTCCTTATTCCCCCTATTAGTGCTACTAGCCTCTCCTAGCCAAACTTCGTGCCGCTTCAGAGCCAATGACTCACCATCGACCAAGACATTCGTTAATGTGGTCGATTAATGAATCAATTCAGGTATAAGAAGCTGATGCCAGAGGTTCTGGCTGAGACTAAGGCTGGTACACTAATGGTGGGTTGGTAGTTTGTGTTGTTGGTAAACCATCTACTTATATCTGTCATCGATGCATGAATGAGTGATGGAGGTGAGAAAGACGTTCTGCTGAAACAGGGTACTCGTGACGCCAAGCTGAACTTGGAGACTTGCACCCGTATTCGTGAACATTTTTATACGTAGGCCGGACAGTCAGCCAGACCTTGAGTGTTCCGTATTGAGGCTGACCTCGTTTCAGCGTTATATCTTTATGCCGGACAGTCACTACCTATTGATTTAATTGAAATTATCTCCATTCATCACTGACTTATAGTCCAGTTTCCTCAAGCACTCGATAAACGCTGGTTCTGCCAACGCCTAACTGCTTGGCTATCTGTGCCTTCTTCACGCCCTGCTGGTGGAGCTTCAAGACTTCTTCGCGGTCAACGGACTGCTTACGCCCCTTGTATACATTCCTAGCCTTGGCCTTCTCGATGCCTTCGCGCTGACGTTCTTTAATCAGAGCACGCTCGAACTGAGCAACAGCACCCATCACAGACAGCATTAAGTCCTGCATAGGATTTGACTGGTTAGCAGTGAACTCCCAGCCTTCCTTGACGAACTTAATGGTAATGCCTCGCTCAGTGAATCCGCTAATCAGTGATAGTAAGTCGCTCAGGTTCCTCGCCATACGGTCAATGCTGTGCACCAGAATAACGTCGCCTTCACGCGAGTGGTTAATCAACTCCTTCAGTGCCGGACGCTCTGTTGTTGCACCTGAGCAATGGTCAACGAACTCCTTGTCCAACTTCATGCCATCAAGCTGGCGAGCGGTGTTCTGGTCAACTGTCGATACGCGCTTATAGCCGAGTGTTTGCATTCCTTTGTGTTCCAATAGCCTCTAGACCCTGACAGATTAGCCGCACCATAAATCAAAAGTCAACCCTAACGGAACACATTGACCGTTCCGCGAATCTGTTCCGCTGGAGTACAGGCTATTGGGAATATTACGACAAGAATCATCAAAGCTTGCTAACCAAACGGAATTGTCTATTTTCAGGGCGGTTGAATGCCCCAGCTAACAAAGGGGACTATTAATAAATTGCGCAACTACTTTCACAAGGACAAACTATTTACTTATCGGCTCAACAACGACAGGGAAAGCTTATGTACAAACCGACAGAGGAATACCAAGACCTTTATATTCTGGCAAATGGGGAGATAATTGAAGGGACCGAGCGCACCGATTTTGGAATAAATAAAGTTGCTAAGCCAGAAGGCACAATTGCAATACTCAGGGAATGCCATTCACCTCGTTCGGGTTCAAAGATTTCCATCGAAGATGGGTACTCAAAGGAGGAGGTTCTCGAAGCTCTTGCAAAAGGGAAGACACCTACATAATCCTGTGCGGGACGGCACGGGGGGGGAACAATGCACGTTTTTTATTGAAATACAATCTAAAATTTTTTCGGCAAAATTAAAATCAGGGGCCAACACTCCAGCATTACCAACATACTGTTGGAAGCCCCTCCAATAACTCACCTCACGATGACTCAAGCCGGCACATTACCGACTTGAGTACAATACTATGCTTTCGCTATCGCTTTCACTTTGCCAACTTCAAGACTGCGTTCAACTTCAAATACCTCAGCAATCACGTATGTAATGTGATGATTCAAATCAAATGACACCCACTTCGTCGCGTTCCCTGTGAACTTCCCATTCGCACACTTCTCAATCTGAGCATCACCCCAACTAAATGAAGGGTAGAGATAGTAAGGTGAGCCCATGAGTGTTTGGCAAAGACCGTACATCTGGTCCCAACCCTCCTGTTTCGAATGGCCACGAACAACAAAATGCTTTTCTTGAGTTGTATATCTAATCTTACAATTTGCGTGTTTCGCTTTGACGTCATCCTTCATATCAGGGTTTACAACACCATAATCACCAAACACTAACTTTGACTGGGCATTGAATCTCCTGTTGGATTTCCAGACTATCATTTCTTTCCTAACAACGAGACCAGTAGTGTCCCGCTCTGAGACCATATCATTTACCATCACTGTGACAGAGCATCCAGCGATAGATATGAACCCAAACTTGTATGGACTTAATAGCGCCAACGCCTCGGAAAGTTTCTCTTCAATGTCGACGATTGGTAGTTGAGTCGCTCCAAAATCCAGAATCAAACAGCATTTTGTAACGTCTAACCCCATCGAATCGATTATGTCATTTATGTTTTCCAAGAAATGCCGCTCTTCCACCATATCTTCAAAAGCATAAGATTCAAGACGAAGGCAAAACTGACTGTATTTAGATGACAAACCCTTTAAGACAGAGGAGTATTCTCTATCTCCCCAGCGCTCATAGCCAATCACAGGAATGACACTAGAACCCAACCCCGTTAGGCAAGAAGTCAGGTAAGCTAGTACGTGTTCACCATTTTCAATGGTTGAGTTGGGTGCCCACTTAAATATGTCTGTAATTACAGATGAAGATCCAACGGCTGCGTGAATTTTGGCCGCAACTTCACCAATATAGATCTCAAGTGGGTTAGTAACCGTTTGAAAACGAACCCTTGCACGCATCGTATCGGTAAACTGAGATAGCTCAAAAAGAGGCAGTGTTTCTCTCTTAATCTCATCTTCAAGCAGGCTATAAGCTTCAAACTCACCTTGCTTGGTTCTCAGGATAGGTACATATCTAGGGTTCATAGACACCTCTCTTACCAGCTACTTGAAGGAAAGTGTTTACGAACTTCCCCACGGCCAACCAACTCATTAAATTGGTTATATTTCCCTGTATCACGTCTCAATCTTCCGGCGATGATAGCAGGGTGAATTCTTAGCTCTCTCGATAACTTCTCAATGGTGGCCCCATTGGGATTCAAATAAGCATCGCTTCTCTTCCAGCTAACTCTTGGTATCAGTGTATCTCTAGCAATGCGATTAGCCTCAGCTTCGAAAGGGTCTCGGCTATCACTAGGGTGCTCAATGTCATCAACGAATGTTTTCTCAGCATCCGTGTGCTTCCAGATATGAACCAATTCGTGCAATAGCGTAAACCAAAAGTTATCTAGTCTGTCCTGCCTCAGCGAAAGAGCAATTATTGGTGTACCGTCGCTATCTTTAAGTGCAGCTCCATCAACTGAAGTCCCCTTTAGCGCTGGTTCAATCACGACACAAATGCCATTTTTCTCAAGCAATTCGACAGCTAGCAATGGACCAAACTCTGACCAACTTAGCTGAGCGACTTCTCTTAAAAACTCATTCGACAGTAACTCGGGATTGTATCTGCCGAGCCTTGGCTTTTTAGCTCTCGCTGTCTGGATAACTCGGGCGACCCAAGCATATAACTTGTAATGTGACGATGGAGAATATGCGTCACCACTGAGTGTTCTTTTAAAAGATGCAGAAGCGGTTGTCTCACCTAACTGTGCGATGAAATTTTTAACCTGTTCTTCTACTCCTTGCTTCACCTTCCCTTTGATATCGTCAATCCAACCTTTTGAAATCATTTCTTTGATTGGGAACTTAGACCAGTCCATTTCCCTCTTCGTAATACGGCCCGAAAAATCCGGCTCAGCATCCAACCCTAAAAGAGTCTGAGGAGCAATTCCCAACCCAACAGCTAACGACTTAATCATCGGTACTGTTAAAGGACGCTTTCCAGACAACACCTCGGAAACTCTACTTTTAGTACCGAAATAAGGTGCCAAATCCACCTGTTTTAGACCCTTCTCTGCCATACGAAATTTGATAGCGTCTATTGGGTCAACGGGTACAATCTCAAAGTTTGTCTTCTCATAACTTTCAATAAGAACAGTTAAAACTTCCAGCCTCTCTGATTCATCTGAGCCGGGTTCAAGCTCTCTCACTAATAGGCTTTCAACTTCCCGAAGATAAGCCTCGTACTGTTCAGCAGTTCTAATGACCGTCAATGGCATTGGTTTATTCATTTTTATACACTTCTTGAATCAACGCGGTTCCCTTTTCGAAAGACAAAAGTATCTTTATCCGATGTGAGCTATCACTTACAGGGAACACAAAAACATTCGCCCCCTTCTGCTCAACTCTTGGATACGCCTCAAGCACATCGTTTGTCTCTTTCCAATTGGCAAAGCTCAATTCACCAATCCAAATAGCAATCCACAAGTCAATGTCCGAGCCACATCCCTGTGTTGCTTTTAACTTAATCTGTCCTAACAACCGCATCTATGTTCTCCATTTGGGAACCAATATATTGCCACTTTTTCATCTTGTCAATCATTAGTTCCACATTTGGGAACGAAATCCATTATATTGACTTAGATTTAGTATGGTCTTTTAGGTTAAATTTCAACCTAAGAACGAATTTATTTTAAGTTCTATAGCTAGTTAGTAAGAACGTTCTTATTTACCAGTCATTGATTGCATCCATAACTACGGACAAAGCATTGACAGTAAAATCGTGCGTATATCGCTTCGAGATACCTAACTCAGATTTTTGGTGACCAACCACAGTCTGGAACAACGAGGTAGGCACGCCGCATTGCTGTACCTTGGTGATGAACGTATGCCTGAAGCTGTGCAATGAATATCTCTGCCCCTTGTCGTTAACATCCGGTACTTCAAGCTCATCCAGCAACTCTCTGACGTGATGTGTCATTCGAGCTGGGCGACTCATCAATTTAGGAAACAAGGTGGTCTTACTGGCTCTAACAAACTCTAAAAAGCCATTACGAATTAGCTCCTTATGAATCGGTATAGCACGTGTAGCTGCCTCAGTTTTACCTTCTGATATCCATAGGTAATATCGCTGGGAGTCTTCATCAAACCTCAAGCTGCTCTTGGTTAATCCAGTGATATCTCCTCGCCGAGCACCCGTATATATTGCCAACAAAACCGACCAGCGCTCCCAACCATCAAGAGTTAGAGCCTTAGCTTTAATCCGGCGCACTTGAGTATCTGAGAAGCTAGCGTAAGACTTTGACTTAGCCTCATACCGAACATTGGAAGTTGGAGCAACTTGGTAAACACCTCTTTCAATCGTAAGGTAAGCGCTGAAGAAACTCTGGCAAAGCTTCAAGAGATCTTTGACCAATTTGCCAGAAACCTTGTATTCATCTGCAACTGACTGTGCGTCCAATTCCAGCAGTTCTGCGACCGACAGCTTGCAGTAAGGATTGATGTTGCCCCGAGGAAAATCTTGAAAGCGTGATAGTAGGGTTTTAATCATTCTTTTATTAATTGAACGCACATCAACATCCTCCCACAAGCACTTCATAAGCTCGTAGTAGCGTTCATTCTGTCTGATAACCTTGTGACTCCAGTCTTTCTTGAACGCCCTGAAATCGCTCCACGCTTCGCTAAGCAGGTATGGGGGAAGCTTACTATCTTCCTGATTCTCAGTCGGCATTGAGAGTTGTGCTAACGGAACAGGCTGGGCTGCTGGATAATATAAAACTGGTTCTCTGATTTCTTTAAGTGCGGACTCAACCGCTGCGTTCATTTCACGAGCACGTTTGATTAGTCGAATCGCCTTGAGAAAAGGTGCGACAGACTCGACGGCTTCAGAATAGCTGGTGGTATGAAGGGAGTATTTAATCTCAGGTGAATCGCTCAGTTGCCTTAGGCGAGCAGGAATGCGAAAGCGGAAATAATATGTGTGATTTCTACGGCAGAGATAAAGCATCTAGTACCAACCTGTGTCTCAAGTTGTGTACCAGCTGATTGGAATTTTGTAGGGGCGGAGTCGGATAACCGCCTGATATACAAGCGGTTACCCTAATCCGTGAGTTGGCACTATATAAGCCGGGTTCTGTTCTCCCCGAAGGGAGCGGCAGCCATTCCTCTAGGCCTGCAATCGCTCGCAGGCTCAAGCAATCTACCCGGTTCCGACGCGAGCCACGCCATAAGGAACCCTATTTGATCTTGCTCCGGGTGGAGTTTACCATGCCACGGACTGTTACCAGCCGCGCGGTGCGCTCTTACCGCACCCTTTCACCCTTACCGGCCCGAAGGCAGGCGGTCTACTCTCTGTTGCACTGGTCGTCGGCTCACGCCGCCCAGACGTTATCTGGCACCCTGCTCTGTGGAGCCCGGACTTTCCTCCCCGTTCTTGCGAACGCAGCGACTGCCTGGCCAACTCGGCGCGGATTATAGCCCAGCCAGCCCCACTGGCAAACTATTTCTGTTACCAGCCAAGTTCCAATCCCTGTTTATAAAGGGCATTTTTCTTCAGGCCGTAGATTTCAGCGGTAATTGCAGCTGCCTTTTTAAGTGGCAATTCGCCACATAGCAGTTTCAGTGTATCCAGCGCTTTTGCGGGTATCGCATCTTCATCGGCAGCACCGACATAACCGTGGCACATCAGTATCATTTCGCCCTTTTGCTGATTGGGGTCTGCCTCAACCCGGGCGCGAACCTCGCTGATACTCCCCACCAGAAAGGTTTCAAAGGTCTTGGTAAGTTCGCGCGCCATCACCATCGGCCGCTTGCTGCCGAATACCTGTTCCAGAGCCTCTAGGCTTGGCAGAATTCGGTGAGGCGATTCATAGAATATCAGCGTGCGACTATCTTCCTTGAGCGACGCCAATTTATCCAGACGTGCTTTATCTTTGGCCGGCAGGAAGCCCTCAAACGAGAAGCGATCGGACGGCAGCCCTGACGCCGACAGGGCTGTAATTGCGGCACAAGCCCCCGGTAACGGACTGACCTGAAATCCGGCGTCACGCACCTGTGACACCAAATGATAGCCGGGATCGGAAATCAACGGAGTCCCGGCGTCGCTGATCAATGCCACCGACTCCCCGGCCTGCAGCTTTTCGATAAACCATTGCGCCCTGGCGCGTTCATTGTGATCATGCAGTGCCATCGTACGAGTGGTAATATTAAAGTGACTCAGTAATTTACCGCTATGACGGGTATCTTCGCAGGCAATCAGGCTGACTGCAGACAACACCTCTACCGCCCGTGGGGTGAGGTCCCCTAGATTACCAATCGGAGTTGGAACAATATAAAGCGCAACGGGCATGGTCATAACCACCTCGGATAACAGATTGTCCGGTCTTTCGCTGGACAACATAGAAGGTTAAACTAAGGCCAGCATATTACCAGAGTACAGCCTTGTGTTGAAAAGCCAGAATTTGATCAAGCCTACAATTGCCATTGTGCTGTTGGCCAGCCTCTGGGGTTGTGGCAGCCGACCGCAACAACCAACAGAAAATATTCAAAGCCAGGTCATCTCATTGGCAACGGCTAATGCCACACCTGCCAGCTATATAGCACAAGCCACTAAAGCGGCTGAACCAGCCACTCGCCAGCGCTTGTTGCTATTGGCGGCAAAGGGTTACCTGAACAGCAATCAGCCTGAGTCCGCGGCTGAGATTCTGACAGCGCTGAAAAAAAACCTGTTAGCTGATCCGGAATTGATGGCGGAATATCGCATTCTCAATGCCCGAGTGCTTGAACAGCAGGGGCATTTAGGTGATGCCTTGACGCAACTGCAGTTCCAATCCACCTGGCAACTCCCTCAGTGGCAATGGAACAATTATCACCAAATGCGGGTGCGTCTTTATGAAAAAACTAAGCAACCGGTATTACAAGCACGAGAGTTGAACGACTGGAGCCAGCATTTACCTGCGGATGAAGCCAAACCGCTGTATCAGCAAATCTGGACACTACTCAAATCCGTACCTGAGGAAACGTTAGAAGCTCAGGCAAATAAAGGCGGCGATACTGCGTACCTTGGCTGGCTGCAATTAGCTTATCTGGCAAAACACTACGCGGTGGATCCGGCAAGTCTGGTCAGTCATCTGGATGGCTGGCAACGAGCGAATCCGTCGCATCCCGCCGCGTTACAATTACCCCAGGATTTGCAGCGGGCGTTAAATACCAAACCTTACCATCCGCAACATATTGCAGTGTTACTGCCATTGAGCGGGGAGCGCGCCGATATTGCTGAACCCATACGGCAGGGCATAGTCGCTGCCTATCTGGCAGAACCAGATGATTCGGTCAGCATTAATTTCTATGACACTGCCACCGGTGCGGCTAAAGCCTATCAGCAAGCGCTGCAGAACAACGCGGATTTTATCATCGGTCCATTGTTGCCTAATGAAGTCGAACAGATTCTCTCATTAGGGCAACAACCGTCAGCACCAATAGTGCCATCAACCACCACCGGGAGTGCACAACCGACCCCAGCACAAGCAGTGTCGCCACGCGCTGCACCACCAGAGTTGTTTTTGAACCATACAAGCAAGCTATTGGTTAATAAAGATAAATACTATTTTGCCTTGTCACCGACGCAGGAATCCGCGGATGCGGCTCAACGCATGTATCAGGATGGTATTGAACGTCCGCTGTTGCTGGCCAGCGACGATAATATTGGCCATCGCATGGCCGAAAGTTTTAATGTCAGCTGGCAAGCCTTAACCAATGAACCCGCTGAAATTCATTATTTTTCAGCGGATAAGATGCGGGATACGGTTCAGGATGCGCTTAATGTCAGCGACAGTCAGGACCGGATTAAGCAGATTAAGAGCATTCTTGGCAATCAGATTAAGGCAGATTTCCGTTCACGGCGAGATATTGATGCTATCTATATGATCTGTAGTAACCAGGCATTACCGCTGCTGAAACCGTACATTGACGTTAACTTCAGTGTTTTCGCGGAGCCGGTCCCCATTTATACCAGTAGTCGGGCCCGACAGGATGACAGCCGCCAAACGGTGCAAGAACTGAATAATATCACGCTCAGCGATATCCCCTGGCTGTTACAAAACAGCAGTGACAGTAATGTTTCGAGTTTATGGCCCTCGTGGGGCAATACTCAAAAACGGCTTTATGCGATGGGATTTGACTCGCTGCAGTTGGTAAATAAGTTGGCGCAGATGCGCGCCTTCCCCGGCTACCAGTTCAACGGCCGCACCGGACTGTTATCGGTCGACAGTGATGGTGTACTGAACCGGCAGCTGAAGTGGGGGAAATACTGGCATGGGGTGCTGCGACCTCAATAATCGAGGATAGGGTTAGATGACGACAGGCAAGGATGCTGAACAGCTCGCCCGAAAATTTCTCGAACAACGGGGGCTGATATTTGTCGAACAGAATGTTCGATATCCCTTTGGAGAGCTGGATCTGGTCATGAAACAGCACTCTGAATGGGTTTTCGTAGAAGTAAAATATCGCGCCACCAAGGGGTTTGGCGGCGCGTTGCAGGCGCTGACGGCCGCGCAACGGGAACGCATCCGCAAGGCGGCCAGTTTATATCTGCAGCAACATAACATCAGGGAAAGCTGCCGGTTTGATGTCATTGCCATCGACGGCAGCGAAGTGAACTGGCTAGCGGGAGCATTTTAGCAAGCCATTGATTAACGTATTTATTACACTTTCAATGCCTGAAATAACGCTGATATTGTGGCATGATAGTGACTCTTGTCAGTGAAGGATTAACGGATGTTAGAACGTATTAAAGACTGTTTTACCGAGTCGATTCAAACCAAAATCGACGCAGCAGAAGCCTTGCCTGACGACATCGAGAAGGCCGCTACCATGATGGTGAACTGCTTATTAGGCGGTCACAAAATTCTTGCCTGTGGTAATGGTGGCAGTGCCGGTGATGCCCAACATTTTTCTGCTGAGCTGTTGAACCGCTTTGAGATTGAACGGCCACCTTTGCCAGCCATCGCACTGACAACTGACAGCTCCACCCTCACCGCTATTGCTAACGATTACAGTTATGACGAAGTGTTTTCTAAGCAGGTGCTGGCACTGGGGCAACCAGGTGATATTTTACTGGCCATTTCTACCAGCGGTAATTCACGTAATGTTATTAAAGCCATGGAAGCGGCATTGAGCCGTGACATGACCATTGTAGCAATGACCGGTAAAGATGGCGGTGCCATGGCCGGCTTACTGAGTGCCAATGATGTGGAAGTGCGAGTGCCATCCAATGTCACTGCGCGTATCCAAGAAGTGCACCTGCTAGTCATTCACTGCCTCTGCGACAGTATTGACCGGACGCTGTTTCCACAGGACGACAATCAATGAGATTCCTGCTCCTGCTGGGGATGACGGTGTGGATACTCACCGGCTGTGCTGGTGCCATGATGGCGGGCACGGTAGGTGGAGCCGTAGTGCTCAATGATGAACGACCGATCACTACCCAGTTGGATGATACCAATACGGAGTTTCGCATCACCAGCGTATTGTCTGGTGATGAAGAACTGAAATCTCAAGCCAATATCAGCGGCCTGAGTATGAATGGAAATGTACTGCTGATTGGGCAGGCACCCAATTCCCACCTGAGGGATAAAGCCGTGCAATTAGTGCAAGGACTCCAGCTCGGTGGCAAAATTCACAACCAGATCCGTATCGGCAACCCCGTCTCCTTTACAACTCGCAGCAATGACAGCTGGATCACCACTAAAGTGAAGGGCCGGATGTTGAATGATAAAAACTTGGATATGACCCGGATTAAGGTAGTGACTGAAAACGGGGAAGTGTTCTTACTTGGGGTTATCAGCCGTGAACAGGCGGATATAGCCACCGATATTGCCCGCAATACTTCCGGTGTTCGCAAAGTCATCCGAATGTTTGACTATATAGAACCAAAGCAATAAGCCCAGCGTTATCACCCATGAACAAAAACGCCGACGTTGGAAATCCGCGTCGGCGTTTTTCTGGTTAATTCGCAATTACAGTGGAAAGCCCACCTTTTCATAAGTCTTTTTAAGGGTAGCGGCTGCACGTGCACGTGCTTTTTCAGCCCCTTCATGCAGAACCTTATTCAAAAAACTAGTATCTTCACGATACTCACGATAACGCTGTTGTAACGGCTCCAGCATGGCCACAACAGCTTCACCCGCAGCAGTTTTAAGATGGCCATACATTTTCCCTTCAAACTGTGCTTCCAAAGTCTGTACACTTTCACCGGTCACACCAGACATCAGACTCAGCAGGTTTGACACCCCTGGCTTATTATCGATATCGAAGCGCACCACAGGCGGCTCTTCACTGTCAGTCATCGCCTTTTTCAGCTTTTTCATGACGGCTTTTGGATCTTCCAACAGACCAATCACGTTATTGCGGTTATCGTCCGACTTCGACATCTTCTTCGTCGGTTCCTGCAATGCCATCACCTTGGCACCGAGTTCTGGAATAAAGGGTTCTGGAACGGTAAAGGTATCGCCATAAGCATTATTAAAACGGATAGCGATATCGCGGGTCAGTTCCAAATGCTGCTTTTGGTCCTGACCAACCGGTACCTGATTGGCCTGATACAACAAGATGTCCGCCGCCATCAGCACTGGATAGTCAAACAGGCCAACGTTCACGTTATTCGCATGGCGCTGCGCCTTGTCTTTAAACTGAGTCATACGGCTCAGTTCACCCATCTGGGTATAGCAATTGAGCACCCAGGCCAACTGGGTATGCTCTGGCACCTGAGACTGCACAAATACCGTACTCTTTTGTGGATCAACGCCACAGGCCAGATACAAGGCCAGGGTGTCAAGACATGCCTTACGTAACTGTTCTGGTTCCTGACGCACCGTTATCGCATGTAAATCCACCACACAGTAAATGCAATCATGACTATCCTGCATGTTCACCCACTGCCGCAGTGCTCCTATGTAGTTACCGATGGTTAATTCACCGGAAGGCTGGGCACCGCTGAATACAATAGGTTTACTGTTACTGCTCATGATGTTTCATACGCTCCGTTTATTTAGACGCCAATAACGCCAGAATTTGCTCAAAATGTTCACAGACAGCATCCGGGCCGCTGAGACTGATATCTTCACCGTAGTTATAACCATAGGTCAAGCCGATGCTCGCAATTGCTGCGGCTTTCGCAGCACGAATATCATTACGGGAATCACCAACCATCAACAATTCGTCATTCGACAATTGCCATTGCTGCATCACGTGCTGTAATGGCAATGGATCGGGTTTCATTTTATCCAGGCTATCACCGCCAAGGATCAACGAAAATAGCGGGGCGATCCCAAATGATTGCAACAGCGGCACCGTAAAACGATAGGGCTTATTGGTCACCACAGCTAAACGATAGCCTTGTTGATGGAATTGCTGTAAAACAGCAGCGACCCCAGGATATAACTGACTGAACTTTTCAAGACACGCTTCATAATGCTTGAAAAATAACGGCATTATTTCATCCATTTGCGCATCAGTCGGCTCTTGCCCCAGGCTGTTTTGCAATGCGCGGCGCATCAGCATAGTCGTACCATTACCGACCCAATTACGCACTTCTGCATCAGTGCAACCGCTCAGCGACCAATCGCGTAATGTCGCGCGACAAGCCTCAGCCAAATCCGGCACGCTGTCCACCAGTGTACCATCCAAATCAAACGCAATACCTTTGATATTTCTAAAATCTGTCATCCTTACAATCCCGCCAGTGCTTGCCGCATCCTATCGATTACTGCCTTATAATCCGCTTGGCCAAAGATAGCGGAACCAGCAACAAACATATCGGCGCCAGCACACGCAATCTCAGCAATATTGTCCTCCTTGACGCCGCCGTCGACTTCAAGGCGAATGTCGTAGCCACTGTCATCGATCAACTTACGTACTTGCGCCAATTTAGTCATGGTGGTCGGGATAAAAGACTGACCGCCAAAACCTGGGTTGACCGACATCAACATAATGACATCCAGTTTATCCATCACGTAATCAAGATAGCTCAGTGGCGTTGCCGGATTAAATACCAGCCCGGCTTTACAGCCGTGGTCACGGATCAGTTGCAGTGAACGATCCACGTGTTCAGTAGCTTCCGGATGGAAAGTAATAATCGACGCCCCCGCCTTGGCAAAATCAGGAATCAGGCTGTCGACAGGCTTGACCATTAAATGCACATCGATATCGGCGGTCACACCGTATTTACGCAATGCCTTACAAATCATGGGCCCGAAAGTAAGGTTAGGCACATAGTGATTGTCCATGACATCAAAGTGGATAACATCAGCACCGGCAGCCAGCACTGCGTCAACCTCCTCACCAAGCCGGGCAAAATCGGCAGATAATATTGAGGGGGCAATCAAAAAAGGTCGCATAATGTACTCACGGGATGTTTAAGAAGTCGCCTATTTTACCCGCCAGGGCCATTAGTCTCTATAGACTCAGGGATTTTTCTGCCAGTTATGGGCAAAAAAAGGGATTTCCCCGCCTTTCTAAAAAGCTGTTTAAATTAACAGCGCTTTTGTTATACTCCTAACGTCATACAGTATCGAGTGACGGGAAAATGGCCTTCAAGAATGAGCATTGTGCTTCCAGCTTAAAATCTGCTGCGATACTGGCGAGTGTTGCCGGTACTGTAGGGATTGCTGCGCTGGTATTTCAGTCGCTCACCGCCGCCGATGATAGTTTGGCGCAGAACTGCGCACAGGTAACAGAATACAATTCCAATCTCCCGAGTAGCCATCCCAATAACCGCTGCGCTGTACAGGATGATGATCTGAGCTGGACCAGTTGGTTAAGCGGAAAAAGCCGTTCAGGGCAGTTCCACTTTATTGATCTGCTGGAACTACTGCATGGTCATGAACGTAAACCATTAGATGATATGACACCGACCAATACTGGACGCTCTTCTGTTTTTTAACATCTATTTGAGTGTTATGAGCATTGGGTTAATCGGGTTGGCACTCACAGGTGTGATCATAAAGCGCGATTAATTCATCGACCTTATTCCTGGCGCTGCCTTTCTGACTGATATTACGTTGTACGCTAACCCTTTCCTTCTTGGCTCCACGATATAACTCCTGAGTTAACGCAATATCGTGATTACTTATTACCACCGGGATCCCTTTTTCCAAAGCTGTTTGGCGGGAACAACGAGCGAGAATCGCTTGGTCATCCAGACTGAAACCCGCCCCAACATAAGTAGTAAAACTAGCGGTGGTTGATAACGGTGCATATGGCGGGTCGCAATACACGACATCGCCAGCCTTCAATAGCGCAAATGCCTGCTCATAACCAATACACATGAATTCTGCACGGGAGGATTTAGCGGCAAATGCGCGGATCTCCCGCTCTGGGAAATAGGGCTTTTTATAAGAGCCAAATGGCACATTGAACGCTCCACGCCGATTATAGCGACATAAGCCATTAAAGCCGTGGCGATTGAGATATAAAAAACTAACGGCGCGGTCAAAGGCATTACGACTACGATTAAACCGGTCTCGTACGTCATAGAATGCGTCACTATCGTTCATCGACGGAACAAACAATTCTGCGGCCGCGCCTATGTATCGCTCTGGCTCCCGCTGGATAATCTGGTACAGGTCGATAAGATCCTGATTAATATCGCACAGAAGGTAACTCGGGAAATCTGTATTCAGAAATACCGAACCCGCCCCAACAAACGGTTCAACCAGTCGTTGACCTGGAGGCAGATGACGAGTAATAGCATCAACCAGCTTGAATTTACCGCCAGCCCATTTAAGAAAGGCGCGTTGTTTTTTATTCATTTATTATGATTGATGCCAACTTCATACAAAGGCCTGGATTGTAACCTGTTTGCCAATAAATATCACGGCTATGGCTGTGCTTGTGGTTGGTAATTCTGAATATCTTTCCACGCCCGGATCCAAGGAGCGGCACCATGTTGATGCTGCCATTTTGCCGCTGCTTGTTGTGCTTGTTTATAGGTAGAGAAATGTCCCAATAACACCACCCACCATTGACCAGAACGACATAGCCAGAATGGCTCATTTTTGGGTAGCACTGACAACTGCCCAGCGACTGATTGTTGTTGCTTCATACTGGTGATCTGCAGTGTATAACCGTCCGTGGGTAAAGTGAGCACTAAGGCTGCAGCAATAGCGGCAGTTTCAATTTTTTGGGAAGGCACATTAGCAGCAATGACTGCAGAGGCTGCCGAAGACTCTGAGATAGGCGCGGCTGAATCAGAAGCAACATGGGCAACGCTTGTGACCTCTACAGTGGCGGCATCAGAAGTCACAACTTCGGCAGTGGTAACATCTGCCGTAGCAGCCGCATCCTGCAGTAATTCACTCACCGCTGCGGATGGAGTCTCATCGACGTTGACGCGGGTATTAACCTCAGCCAGCCAGGGCCATTGACCAACGGATGTTGCTGCAATTGTCGCTGCAGGTCTTAGTGTGGGTGGGAGCCAGTCTAGTAAAAATTCAGGCAACGACAACGTTGACGAAGCGGTTATCGCGAGAGACGGCAGCGCTTGCTTGGGAAGTGGCACCCTCATCTTCCCCATATACCACACACCCATTGCTAATATAGGTAAAACCACCAACGCAGTTTGTATTAACTTTCGCCAGGGGAATTCTTTTGGTGTTTCTGCTTCGCCATGTAACGCCAAATCTAGTAACTGCAACACCTCTGCTGGCGTACCGGATTGCTGTTCCAGTTGATTCACGACAATGCTTCTTGGGGTGAATGTTTTTTGCCGAGAGCGAGTTAACAGCGTCTGATATAACCCTTCCCGTTCTGCCATCGACAATGGCTCAATCCCCAATTGCAGCAACCACTGTCGCTGCTGTTGCGGTAATTGTTGCAGTAACTGCCCAACGAACTCAGGCTTGGCCGTCAGCGTCAGCGTCACCGCCGCCCCACCACAGATGACCTGAGTCAGCATCAGACATTCTGCCCAAACTGCCAAAGGAAGATTGTCGGCATCATCCAATAAGATATGGATCGGTTTTAACAATTTCGGGGTAAATCTTAGCAGGGTATCAACCAGTGAAGTGTCATCATCAAACAGCGGATCGGGTAACAACTGCATGACGATCTTACGGCGGATTTCTGCGGCAGAAGCATACTGAGGACAGGCGACTAACGCTAGATTATAGTCTTCCAACTCATTCGCTAAGGCCGTCAATATGACGGTCTTGCCAGCACCTTGAGAGCCTGCCAGCAACACCAATTGCTCGCCATAACAGGCAAGATGCTGTAATCGATGAAGAAGCGCTTCCTGAGAAGGCAGTAGAAGTTGTTCGCCAGCCACCTGTACACCACAGTGATTAATGTTGGCGGATAACCTGCTCCAGCAGAGCGTCACTCACCTGGCCAAAAACGTCGGCGCGTCCCAACGCAGTGGGTAACACTAATCGAATTTGCCCTGCAAGAACCTTCTTATCACGCCGCATATGTTTGATAAAGCTTTCAAATCCCATGGATGCTGGAGCCTTTACCGGTAACTCGAAGGTTTCCAGTAACTGACGGATGCGACAAACAATTGACGCATCCAATAAATCCATAGCTTTGGCTGTTTCTGCAGCAAGGACTGTGCCAGCGGCGACGGCTTCACCATGTAACCAGTTACCGTACCCCATCTCAGCCTCGATCGCATGACCAAACGTATGGCCGAGATTAAGCAATGCTCTAACGCCATGCTCAGTCTCATCTTCAGCGACAACTTCGGCTTTAATTTCACAACAACGACGAATAGCGTATGACAACGCCGCTGGCTGCAATGCTTTTAACTCGGAGACATGTGCTTCAAGCCATGTAAAAAATTCAGCATCCCAAATGATGCCGTATTTAATGACTTCGGCCATTCCTGCCGCAAACTCCCTCGCGGGAAGAGTACGCAGACAATGTGTATCAATGACTACCGCTTTGGGCTGGTAAAATGCACCGATCATATTTTTGCCCAATGGATGATTCACGGCAGTTTTGCCCCCAACAGAGGAATCAACTTGAGCCAGTAATGTCGTCGGTAGCTGCACAAAATCGACACCACGTTGGTAACTTGCAGCAGCAAACCCGGCCATGTCACCAATAACACCACCGCCGAGCGCCACGATGATTACATCGCGACTGCAGTTATGTTCAAGTAATGCGGTATAAATATTATTCAGCTGTTCAAGCGTTTTGAATTGTTCACCATCAGGCAACACCACTGCATGCACTTGAGTGGCAATTGCAGATAACACGTCAGTCACCTGTTGCAAGTACAGGGGACCAACAGTGTCATTCGTAACAATAAACAACGTTTTATTGGTCAGTAAAGCCAATAATTTATCAGCCTGCTGTAACAGATCCTGGCCGATCAATATAGGATAACTACGATCTCCCAACGCTACCTGGATCTGTTCCATAACTGGCCTTAAAAACCTAACTGTTCAATGATTTGGTTTGCAACAACCTTGGCACTTTGCTCATCAGTCTTGACAACGATATCAGCAATTTCTTCGTAAAGTGGGTTACGAATCTCCGCCAAATTTTCCAATACTTCACGCGGATTATCCACTTGAAGTAATGGCCGACGTTTGTCACGCTGAGTACGGGCAACTTGTTTATCAATGGTTGTTTCCAGATATACGACGATACCTCTTGCGGAAAGAAAATTACGGATATCCTTGCTCTGAACCGAACCACCACCTGTGGCCAATACGATACCCTGCTTTTCGGTTAAATCGGCTATCACCTGCGCTTCACGACGACGAAACCCCTCTTCGCCTTCAACATCGAATACCCACGTTATATCAGCGCCGGTACGACTTTCAATTTCCTGATCTGAATCGTGAAACTCTAAGTGCAGCATTTGTGCTAAGTGACGGCCTATCGTGCTTTTACCAGCACCCATAGGGCCTACTAGAAATATATTACGTTTTTCAGCCATTTCTTATACGTCTGAATCTTATGAAAAGTTTGCCGAAAGTCGATTTAGGGTCAAACCGACAGGATCATCTTACCTTGCTCTAAAGAGACTTGACCCGGGATTATCTCAGCTAAAGGCCGCTTTAGGCAAGCGTGCCACTTCATTAAAGCCAAAATTCTTCCCTGAAAGTAAAGCCAGTGACATGCACTGGCTTTATCTAATCAGCCGGAATGTTAGAACTTATCGGTAACGATCTTAGGTGTTACGAAGATCAATAACTCATGCCGTTCATTGGAATCAGAGGTGTTACGGAACAGCGCACCTAACACCGGGATATCACCCAGTACTGGCACTTTGTTGACACTGTTGATCAACTGCTGCTGATAAATACCACCAAGAACGATGGTTTCACCATTGTTAACCAACACCTGAGTACCCACTTTCTGAGTATTGATAGAAACTGCTTCACCTAACGGTGTTGTCACCACTTCGCCTTTAGAATCCTGAGTGATTTCCAGATCAAGAATCACTTTGTTATCCGGAGTGATCTGCGGGGTCACCCGTAGGGACAATACCGCCTTCTTAAATTTAACCGTTGCGGCACCACTAGATGCAGATTCTACGTAGGGAATTTCAACCCCCTGCTCAATATACGCCGCTTTCTGATTAGATGTGGTAATGCGCGGGCTGGCGATAATCTCACCTTTATTTTCCTGTTCCAACGCACTCAATTCCAAATCCAAAATAGTGCCATCTGCCAACTTGGCAACGTTGAAAGCGATACTCGCAGCACTTGTCGCTGAGGCAGGCAAATTGACGTTCAACCGATTATCGATTGAAGGTGTGCTCCCCGATACCAAATCAGAGACCCCTTCGAGAGTTCCTGACGTGCCATAATCTCCTTGAAGATCGGTAATCCCCCAACGAACCCCCAAGTCTTGAGCCACGGTGTCACTCACCGTCACCATACGTGATTCAATCAATACCTGCTTAATTGGGATATCAAGTACTTTGATCAGGCGATGCACGTTTTCTAACGAATCCGCAGTGTCTTTTACTAACAAAGTATTGGTACGTTCATCAACGGTGACCGAACCACGGTCAGTTAACAGGCTCGCTTGAGCTTCACCTTTTAGCAATTTGGCGATGTCGGTCGCTTTCGCGTAATTGACTTGCAGATATTCCGAGTACAAAGGCGCCAGCTTTTGTACTTCCTGCTTGTTTTTCAGATCCTGGCTCTCGCGAATCGCTATCTCTTCGGCTGGAGCCACCATCAGAATATTACCTTCAATCCGCTTATCGAGTCCCTTGGTCTTGAGGATCAGGTCCAACGCTTGATCCCAAGGCACATCTTCCAGTCGCAGCGTAATGCTGCCGTCGACGGTATCACTGGTCACCAAATTGAAATTATTATAATCGGCCAGAATCTGCAGCACGGTGCGTACTGAAATGTTCTGGAAATCCAAAGACAATTTTTTACCGGTATATTTTTTCTCAGGCTCAACAGCTGAAGTCGCTTTTTCATCCTGAGTCATGGTCAGATGGAAGGCGTTACCCTCTTCTTTATAGCTATATTTGTACGGGCCTTTAATATCGATCAGGAACCGCGTGGTCATATCGTCACGGAACGTTTCAAAACTACGCACTGGGGTCGAAAAGTCCTGAACATCCATTACATACAATTTATCATCTGGAATTTCTGTGTTGTAAAACTTCACTTCCAGTTTGGTGCCTTTTTGTTCAACGTTAGCGGCCACTGAAGCATTATTGAGGTTGACAACCAACTCCCCGCCTTTGTCACCAGCCCGATGAAAATCGATATTTTCGATCTTATTAACGAACGGGCTGGCAGCTTTATCGGCCGCACTCATCGCTTCATCATTAACGGTCAGTCGGTAAGTGTTGCCGATAGCCTTACCTTGATAAGGTCGTACTTTATCAAGTTTCAAAGCAACTTGCAGTACACCATCTTGCTGTTCAGTTGTTAACTGCTCTACCCCGACCTGTTTGATCGGCAGCACGGCTTTTTCCAGTGTGGACGTTGCATCACTGAAATTCAGTTTAATACCTGCAGGCTCGGCACTGAGCTTCACTTCTGGATCGGCCACCGGACTATCAAAGACCAGTTCCAACTCCAACTGATGGTCAATGATGGTGTGATATTTCACATCGACAAGTTTGTTCGCAGCCAAAGCACAAGGAACAAGACTCACCATCAACACGCAGCCCAATGCAACTTGCCACCAGTTGCCTGCTGTCTCATGGGTTTTATGCACCAAAGAAAATCTCATTATTCCCTCTTCCTTTGCCTATTTTCCGCCGGTCAAATCCAGACTGCTGCTGCGCTCGGTCCAACAACCGGAACCGTCCGGAACCAATTCAGTAATTTCGATACTGTTCTGATTTATCTTTGTTATATGGCCGTTAAATAGACCAATGTAATTTCCAACACCAATTCGATAAACGTTGCTGTCAGGGGTCTCAATCAATGCCCAGATAACACCGTTGTTACTGAGCGTGCCGCGCATTCTTAGGTTATCCAGCGCGTATGTTTCCAAGCGTTCCTTGCGACGTTTCAGGTCGGGCTGTCGACAATCCTTGGTTGTATCTATCGCTTCAGCGGTCAGCTCTCGGGATGGTGGTACAAAAGGACTGCGAAGCAGATCTGCATCATACTGAAAATGCTCAAATTTAGGCGGTTCCTTTAACGGAGGAATATGCGCCACATGCGTTTTCTTCACACTCTCCACATATTGCTGTAAATCTTCGTGGTTGCCAATACAACCACTCAGCAGCACTATCAGCGGCAGGGGCAATATCCATCTCATTTGCTTTTCCCCTTAGCCTTTTTGGCATTTGCCGGTAACTCTGCACCTTCTTTAAAACGATAAGTTTTAGCTAAAATGTCCATCGACAAATTGCCATCAGCTTCTCGCTTAATCACAAAATCATGCAGACTGACAATCCGCGGTAATTTAGCGACACCACTGACCATGTGTCCCATTTGATGATAATCACCGGTTACAGACATCCGGATTGGGTATTCAATATAAAAATCACGTTGGACTTCTGCATCCCAATCAATGCTGTTGATACGCAAACCAGCGTCCGTCGCAACATAGGTCAAGTCATCCAGCAATCCGGGCATTTCGTTCTGAGATGGCAACATTTTCAGCAATTCTGCGAACTGCGCTTCCATCTGCTTTAATTGTTCTCGGTAGAGATCCAGATTAGCCGCTAATTGATATTTATTGCGAAAATCGTCGCGTAATTGCTGCTCTTTACCCTGCTCTACCTTGTAGATATCAATCGCATCAGAAACAAACAGAAAATAACCACCGACAAATACCAGAATGGCTAAAATCCCGGCAAAAACCGCTTTGACCTGGGTTGGCCAGCCACCGATATTTTCCATGTCCAGATCATTAAACTGGCTCAAATCAAACTTCATTTAGCGGTTCCCCCCTTAGCAGTCTGGGCTGAGCCCGCAGGTGGTTGTTCTCCACCTTTGATAGTGACTTTAAGACTGAACCGCTGCAGTTCCCTGATATCATCTTTCTGAGATACGATGGATTGCATTGTCGGGTCTTGCAGCCACGCTGATGCCTTAATCTTGCGCATCATGTTGGCTACGTTGTTGTTAGATTCGCTACGACCTTCAATCCAGATAATACTGCCTTTCTTTTCTACGCTTGAGAGGTAAACGCCGGGAGGTATCACCCGTACCAGCTCATCCAATATATGCGTCGGCAGATTACGTGACTGCTGCAAATCCAGAATGATTTCAGTACGTTTTTCAATATCAGCTTTTCGTTGCTTAATCTTGGTGATCTCAGCAATCTGCTTATCAAGTTGCTGAATTTCATGCTGCAGATAAGCATTACGTTCTCGCTGATCATCCGTCATCCAGCCAATAAATTGCAGCGCCAGATAAACCAGCACCGCGGCACCGATAAATACAGCGGCCAGAATCCCAATATAGTCACGTTTCTGTTTTTCCCTCGCCTCTTCACGCCAGGGCAGCAGGTTTATGTTCGCCATTGCCCATAACTCCTTAATGCGAGACCGCAAGCAATCATGTATTTGCTGATATTTGGCGCCAGTTTTTGCTGAACACTGCCGTCAGCCTGCAAACACCCTTTAAAAGGATCCGCAGTGATCGTTGGTACCCCGAGTTCATTCGTCAGCAGGTTGGCCATTCCTTCCAGCTTCGAAGTTCCTCCACACAAGACCAGTTGATCAACCTTATCTTTGCCGCTGGAAGTACAGTAAATTTGTAGTGTGCGCTTAATTTGCTGCAACAACTGATTCTGAAATGGCGATAATACTTCAAACATATAGTTACGTGGCAAGTCGCCTTCGACCTTGGCTTTTTCTGCCTGGTCATACGCCATTCCGTAGAAAGAGAGAATTGACTGGGTGAAGATTTCACCACCAAAGGCTTGCTCGCGGATAAATGTAGTTTCACCATTTTCCACCACGGCGAATGTGGTCATATTGGCACCGATATCGATCAGTACTACGACACCTTTCGCTGTCTCTGGCGGCAGTTGCGCGGCAATCAGTTCATAGGCTCGACCCAGCGCATAACCTTCTACATCAACAACTTTGGTCTCAAGGCCAATTTCATCTAAAACATCGACCCGGGAATCAATGTTTTCGGTACGACTTGCGCTGAGCAGCACATCAACCTTGGAAGGATCAGCTTTGTTGACGTTAAGGGTTTCAAAATCGATGGACACTTCATCAAGGGAATACGGAATCAGGTTATCTGCTTCAATCTCGATCTGAGCTTCCATTTCAGCTTCCGTCAATGACGCATCCATATAAATCACTTTGGTCATGACTGCTGAGCCAGAAACCGCTACGGCTGCAAATTTGATAGATTTAGGCAATTGCCGTTTGATCTGGCGTAATGCCTCAATAACAGCGTCTTTATCCCTGATGTCATGGTCGCTCACTGCGCCCTTTTTTAAGGGAACCACCGCATGAGCCTGTATTTTATAACCTTCAGCTGTCTTACCCAACATAATAGCCTTGACTTCGTGTGAACCGATGTCAATTCCGACCATTTGAGGGGCTTGACGCTTCCATAGATTAGAAAGCATTGTCCCGGTGCCTTATTGTTATTGTTGAATCGAAGCGTAGCACAAACATAGTTTGATTGTGATCTTTATATAATATTCTATTAACATTTTTGCACTGTTTATTTTTATAATTGTAATTCACTTCACCCCAGCGATTGTGCCTTATATACTATTTACCCCTCAACAGGTTATGGAATAATCCGGTGAAGTGGTTTAAACGCATACTTATCGCTGTATTCAGTCTCGCGCTATTGGGAATCATTGCCATTATCGGCGCGTATTTTTACGTTTTGCCGGATCTGCCAGACGTCAATACATTGAAAACCGTCAAACTTCAGACGCCACTTAAAATATATTCAAGTGATGGCAAACTTATTTCTCAATTTGGGGAAAAGCGTCGTATTCCATTGCAATTGAGTGATGTTCCCAAACCTTTGTTACAAGCATTTATTGCTACCGAAGATTCACGCTTTTATGAGCACAACGGTGTCGATCCCATTGGGGTGCTGCGCGCGGCATTAGTGATGATTACTACCGGCCAAAAGCGCCAGGGTGCAAGTACCATTACCATGCAGGTAGCCCGTAACTTCTTTTTGACTCGAGATAAGAAGTTTATCCGAAAAATCAAAGAAATCTTTATTGCACTTCACATTGAACAGCTTTTAACTAAAGACGAGATTCTGGAACTATATGTCAACCGGATCTACCTCGGGCAACGCGCCTATGGCGTCGGGGCGGCAGCACAAGTGTATTACGGCAAGGATGTAAAAGACCTGACGCTTGCAGAAATGGCCGTGATTGCAGGGCTCCCCAAAGCGCCGTCAACCGTTAACCCCATCACCTCTCCGGAAAGAGCCAAGGCTCGTCGTAACGTAGTCCTGCGGCGAATGCTGGATGTGGGATACATCAATCAAAACGACTATCAAGTGGCTGCTGCTGCGCCGATCACCGCCAAGTACCATGGTGCGGAAATCGACCTATATGCACCTTATATCTCAGAGATGGCGAGAGATTATATGGTGCAGAAATACGGTGAAGAAGAAGCCTACACCGGTGGTTACAACGTCTACACCACTATCAATTCTGATCTGCAACAAAAAGCGCAAAAAGCGTTACGCAACAACGTCTATGCCTATGACGAACGTCATGGTTACCGGGGGCCGGTGTCAGTCTTATGGACAGATTCTGAGCCGGCGCCGGATAAGTTGGTTGAAACACTAAAACAGACAGCACCTGTGCAGGAGTTACAGCCAGCTGCCGTCATCAAAGTGGAAGACAAGCAGGCCGAAGTATTACTTGGAAATGGTCACACCGTAACCATTCCTTGGGAAGGTTTAAACTGGGCACGCAGCTTTATTAACGACAGACGCCAGGGGCCATCACCCAAATCAGCGGCGGATGTTGTCAAAGTTGGCGAACAGATCTGGGTCCGCCCGATGGGCGATAGTTGGCAATTATCGCAACTTCCACAAGTTGCCAGCGCGATGGTCTCTCTCGATCCTCATGACGGCGCCATCCGTACCTTGGTAGGTGGATTTAGCTTCACTCAAAGCCAATACAACCGGGTGGTGCAGGCCAAACGTCAGTTAGGCTCTAACATCAAGCCATTCCTGTATGCTACTGCATTGGAAAAAGGTTACACCCTGGCGACATTGATTAATAACGCCCCTATTAATAAGCCTGATTTAAGTCAGGGTACCGCCTGGCGCCCTAAAAATTCGCCTGATGTCTACGGCGGTCCAACTAGACTGCGCGTCGGATTGGCGCAATCCATCAACGTCATGGCGGTCAGAACACTGCGATATATTGGACTGGATGCGGCAATTGATAAACTCAGTCAGTTTGGATTTGATCCGGCCGATCTGAACCGTAACGAATCACTGGCATTAGGCTCTCCGTCAGTGACTCCCTTGCAGGTTGTTACCGCGTTCTCAAGTTTCGCGAATGGCGGTCAATTGTTGGAACCCTACTTCATTGCACGCGTCGATGATGCCTATGGCAGGACGATTGAGCGCGCTGATCCTGCACTGGCTTGCGATACAATGCCAGCAGCAACAGTAGCTAACGTGCAAACTACAGCAATGGCACCTGAATCGACCATTACCAGCTTAGACCGTCCAGAGGATAATCCCGTAGCGGTTACCGTTGCCGCCAGTGATCTGCCATATACCTGTGACAACCCTCAGGCACGTCATGCTAAACGAGTTATCTCCAAACAGATTGCGTTCCTGATAACCGATGCGCTTAAGAGCGTGATTTGGGGGGGGGGCGACTGGAATCATGGTACCGCATGGAACGGTACCGCTTGGCGTGCTGCTCGCGTGGTAAAACGGCATGATATTGCCGGTAAAACCGGTACCACCAATGAATCTAGAGATACCTGGTTCAGTGGGTTTAACCCGAGTCTGGTCACCACCGCCTGGGTAGGTTTTGATGATCATAGTCGCGAGTTAGGTCGTGTGGCCTGGAATCCTAACGGTGCAAAAGATCAGATTTCTGGAGCAGAATCCGGGGCTAAGACTGCCGGGCCGGCCTGGAACGAGTTTATGCACGATGCCTTAGAAGGCACGCCAGAAATCCCGATGACACCACCAGCGGGTATCGTCTCGGTAAGGATTGATTTAGCAACTGGCAAGTTATCCCGTAAGAACGACTATACCAGTGATTTTGAATACTTTATTCAAGGCACTGAGCCCAAGGAATACGCCAGCGATGCTACCGAGGACAGTAACTTGTTCCTTGATTCCGGCAAAACATCGGAAAACTTGTTTAACTAACTCAATGTTATTCAATAAAAAACGCGCCAGCTGGCGCGTTTTTTATCAGTGGCTCACTGATCAGTATTTCTTTGCGTCCAATGCGGCTTGCACCTGCACTAATGCGGTGCCACCAAGCACATTACGCTTCTCAAGACATGCTTCAATGGTCAGATTTGGGTAAACATCTTCGGCAATGATCGCGGCATAAGTCTGTAAAGTGGCTAACGGCAACGCTTCAATCGGCTTACCTTCAGCAATTGCTTTTAACACCACTTCACCCACGACATGGTGCGCTTCACGAAATGGCATACCTTTAGAAACCAAGTAATCGGCCAGTTCTGTCGCATTGGCATAGCCTTGCTGGGCAGCCTGCAAGGCTCGATTACGATTCACCTTCACGCCTTCCAATACCAAAGCGGCCATTTTAAGACACAGACTCCAGCTGTCCATCACATCGAACAGGCCTTCTTTGTCTTCCTGCATGTCCTTGTTATAGGCCAGCGGCAGTGCTTTCATCGTGGTCAGAATACCAGTCAAAGAACCATAAACCCGGCCAGTTTTACCGCGGATCAATTCCAGTGCATCTGGGTTTTTCTTCTGTGGCATCAACGATGAACCAGAAGTGACGTTATCAGCCAGTTCAATGAAATTGGCTTCACCAGAGTTGAAGAAAATCATATCTTCCGCCATGCGGCTAAGATGCATCATGCTGATGGCGGCGTCACTGCATAACTCCACCACATGGTCACGATCAGAGACACTATCAAGGCTGTTCAGTGTAGGAGCTGCAAACCCCAGGCTCAATGCCAACGCTTTACGATCCACCGGATAAGCAGTACCTGCCAGCGCACCACTGCCCAACGGACAGGTATTCAGACGGGTTACGGTATCTTGCAGACGGCTGAGGTCACGCTCAAACATTTCCACGTAAGCTAAGGCCCAATGCCCCATAGTCACTGGTTGAGCCCGTTGCAAATGAGTATATCCTGGCATCACCGCATCCAGCTCGCGCTCTGCCAGCGCTAACATCGCCTGCTTTAACTGCGTCAGCAAAGTCAGCAAGTGCTCAGCTTCTTCTTTACACCAAAGCTTAAGGTCAGTTGCCACCTGATCGTTACGCGAACGCCCGGTATGCAATTTTTTGCCAAGGTCACCGACTTTATCGATCAGTTTCTGTTCGACAAAACTGTGAATATCTTCAGCGCCAGAACTCAGGATCTGTTGTGGCTGATCTTTTACTTCAACGAGCAATTCCTGAAGTGCCTGTTGCAAAGACGCCAATTCTGCCCCAGTCAACACACCAGCTTTGGCAATTGCGGCAGCCCAGGCAACCGAGCCCTGAATGTCCTGTTCCACCAGCCGATAATCTACTGGCAACGAGTCATTGAAGAGTTGGAAAAGTTCGCTGCTCGGGCCACTGAAGCGGCCGCCCCATAATGCCATGTTGAAATTCCTCTGTTACGAATAAACAAAAAGGGGCGCCAGGGCGCCCCATAAATCACCGTCTTACTTGTTGCTGTTGATGGCGCGGATACGGCTTGCCAGAGAATACAAACGGATAAAGCCTTCCGCATGTTTCTGGTCGTATACAGTATCTTCACCGAAGGTAGCAAATGCTTCAGAGTACAGGCTGTTAGGTGAACGTTTTTTCACTGGGGTCGCCTGACCTTTGTAAAGCTTGATCACCACTTCACCATTAACATCTTTGGCAAGCGCTTCAGACGCCGCAATCAAAGAGTTGCATAGCGGAGTGAACCAGCGACCGTCATACACCAGATGCGCCATCTGCGCAGCGACCTGTTCACGCCATGAGCGACTGGTTTTATCCAGCACCAGTTCTTCCACTGCACGCAGTGCAGCCATCATTACGGTGCCCCCGGGAGTTTCGTAACAGCCACGAGACTTCATCCCTACCAGACGGTTTTCGGTAATGTCTACGCGACCAACACCATGCGCCGCGGCGATTTCGTTGAGTTTCACCAACGCAGCATAAGGCTCCAGCTGTTCACCATTAACGGCAGTCACACGGCAATCTTTCACTTCTACAGTGACATACTCAGGAGCATCTGGTGCATCTTCTGGATCAACGGTCCAAGTCCAAACCGCTTTGCTGGGTTCGTTCCATGGGCTTTCCAACTCACCGCCTTCAGTAGAGATGTGCCAGGCATTGGCGTCACGGCTGTAAATTTTGGTTGCTGATGCTGTGGTCTTGATATGACGTTCAGCCAGGTAGGCCAGCAGATCTTCACGGCTCTGCATGGTCCATTCACGCCATGGCGCAATCACTTTCAGATCGGGCGCCAATGCAGCAAAACAGCCTTCAAAACGCACCTGGTCATTACCTTTACCAGTACAACCATGAGCCAGGGCATCAGCCCCGACTTTACGGGCCACTTCTACCTGAGCTTTGGCAATGATTGGGCGAGCCATTGAGGTACCCAACAGGTAAGTACCTTCATAAACGGCACCTGTTGCAATAGTCGGGTAGATGTAGTCTTTAACAAATTCTTCTTTCAAATCGACGATATGGCACTCAGAAGCACCAGAAGCCAAGGCTTTTTCAGTCAAGCCCACCAGCTCTGCTGGATCCTGACCGATATCCGCACAAAAGGCGACGATTTCGCAGTTGTTATAGTTTTCTTTCAGCCATGGGATGATGGCCGAGGTGTCCAAACCACCGGAGTAAGCCAGCACCACCTTTTTCACTTGTGTGTTTTTCTGTGCAATAGACATCTTATATTTCCTGGATTAAAAGGCCTTTGGCCATCAACTTAACAGAGTGACAAGTACCGCGTTTTGGGCGTGCATCCGGTTCTGCGCCTGCTGTAATATCAGCGAACCTTCACCGTCCATTACTTCATCCGTCACTTCTACCCCTCTGTGCGCGGGCAAGCAATGCATGAAATACTTGACCTTGTATTTTTCCATCAGTTCTTTTGAAACCTGATATTGAGCAAATTTAACGGCAATATCCGAAAGTTTGGTACTGTCTCCCATGGAAATCCATGTATCAGTGTAGACTGCATCCACACCTTCGAGCGCACTAACATCTGGCGTCAGTAGTAAACTACCGCCGTGAACTGCGGCTAACTGCTGCGCTTGAGTTACCGCAAAACCATCAGGGAAATGTCCCTCAGGGCAAATCACCGTCATTTGTGCCCCCAGAATGGCGGCACCAACCATCAGCGAGTTGGTAACGTTATTACCATCTCCGATATACGCAAGTTTCAGGCCTTTCAGACTTCCCAAGACTTCCTTCAAGGTCAGGAAATCAGCCAAGGCCTGACAAGGATGGTAAAGGTCCGACAATGCATTGATAACAGGGACGCTGCCGTATTCTGCCAAGCCTTCTACGGTGACATGGCTAAAGGTACGCGCCACAATCGCATCCGCCCACTGCGAAATATTACCGGCGAAATCGCGCACTGACTCTCGTTTGCCCAAAGCACCATTTTGCTGATCCATATAGACACAGTGACCACCGAGCTTATTGATACCTATATCAAAGCTCACTCGGGTACGCAATGAGGGCTTTTCGAACAGCATCACTACGCTCTTCCCATCGAGCGCATGACGATATTCGGCTGGGTTGGCTTTGATCTTGACCGCCAAGTCCAGCAATGCCAACAGTTGCGATTGGCTCAGGTCTTTAAGGGACAACAGGTGCTTCATAACTAATCCTTACTTACGGTTGAATTTGTGTTCCGATGTTCTCTCCCCGGGCAAGGGCAGCCAACTGGGCTGCATCCCGCCATGAGGCTACCTGTACTGGCTGCCCCATCTGCTCCGCCACATCCAGCGCAGCCTCTACTTTAACTTTCATGCCTTTTTCGATAACGCCCTGTTTCACCAGTTGCTGGATCTGGTCGCGGTTCAGTTGTGGGATCAACTGGCCTTTTCCATCCAGTACACCAGAAACATCTGACAGCAATACCAGCTTACCACCAACCAATTTGGCGAGTACGGTGGCCGCTTCATCAGCATTGACATTCAGTAAGTCTCCATCGCTTGACACTGCAATGGAACTGACAATTGGCATCCAGCCCTGGGCTAACAGGAAATTAATGTAGGTACCATCTTTTGGAGTAACTTCACCCACAAAGCCCAGACGTTCATCTTTAATGCTGGCGTCGACGAGGTTACCGTCTGCCAGACTCATACCTACAGCAACAACGCCCGCTTTTACTGCGGCGGCCTGCAGGATTTTGTTAGAGGTACCAGCCAATGCCCCAACCACTATTGGCATCTGCTCGGCAGGTGTCACCCGCAAGCCTTCCAACTTAACGGTTTCCATGCCATTGACTTTCAACTGTTCATCAACCAGATAACCGCCGCCGTGCACCAGTACCACTTTCTGTCCCTGGGACAACATCTTGGCTGCCGTTTCCATCAATCGCGCCATGCCCATCTCACACTGCATTAATGCGCCACCGACTTTCAGAACCAACACACTGTCATTTGTGCTCATAAAGGAAACTCTCAAAAATGCCGCTAGGGCTGGTTAATTCAAAGATTAAAATGAATCTTTATGCATTGCAGTGCTTGACTGGCCGCACCTTTCATCAAATTGTCGATAGCGCTGGCTACCACCAGATAGCCACTGGCTTCATCAAACTTCCAACCGATATGGCAATTTGGCGTCAGCACCACATCATCCACTTTCGGAAAACGCTGCTGACTTACCTTCACCAAAGGTGAGTTATCATAAACGCTATAGGCTTCTGCAACCTGCGCAGTAGTCGTGCCCGACTTCAGTTGTGCGGTAATGGTTGCCAAAATACCACGCTTAAAGTTACCCAGATGCGGTGTAAAAATAACCTGCTGTCCCAGATGAGTGGCAATTTCTGGTTGGTGGCGATGTCCGAGCACGCCATAGGGCGTCAAACTGACTTCGCAAAAACTGGTATGCAGTTGTGCTTTTCGACCGGCACCGGTGACACCACTGACGGCATTAATCACTGGCAACGTTTCGGTAAGCAGCGGCTTAACTGGCTTAAGTGCTAACAATGAAGCGGTGGGATAACATCCTGGAACGGCAATCATGCGGGTTGCGGCAATCTTGTCAGCATTCCATTCAGCCAAGCCATAAATCGCCTGCGCTAGCACTTTTGGCTGTGTATGTTCAAAACCATACCATTTGGGATACTGTGCGGCATCGGCAAAACGATAAGCGCCGCTAAGATCGAACACTCGCAGTCCTTTTTCATAAAACCAGGCAGCGAGTTCCAGACTGACAACGTGTTCTGTGGCCAGCACTACGGCATCTGATTCTGCCGCAATGGTATCTTTGGCTTCAGCAGTTAATGGTTGCAATACATAAGGAACCTGTTGATATACAGGATAGAGGTCAGCGAGGGCTTTGCCTTTGTCGAGACTATTCTCAGACACATACAACCCCTGCACACTGAGCCCGGGTTCATTTTCAATCAACGCGGTTATCTGGGCTCCGGTGTAGCCACTGGCACCGATAATGGCAATATTTTTCATGATCTCAAATCTATATCTAGTCAAAAGGAAGGGCTAAAGTTGTGCCCGGGCAGAATGCCTGATGACAAGTTTAACGCTGCAGGGATTATATGCAGCTTTTATCTGTATTAAGCTCAATAATAAGCTCAAACAGGGTATTTTATGCAGGTGACAGCGTTTCGCTGATGACACCTGTCTCAGCTGTTTGCTAGACTACCATACAAGTTTATTTATGCAATATATGTGAATAGTTATTTTACTATTTTTGGCGGAATTATGACCAAATTGCCGGAACTCAAACACAGCTTCAGTGCGCTTATCGCTTCTCCCTCTATCAGCGCCATAGAAGCCGAACAGGATCAGACCAATAAAGGGGTGCTCGATCTTCTCAGTAACTGGTTCTCGGAACTGGGCTTTCATTGCCAGCAACAGCCAGTGAAGGACAGTCGCAATAAATATAATCTGTTGGCTTCGCTCGGCAGTGGTAAAGGTGGGTTGTTATTAGCCGGTCACACCGACACCGTACCGTTTGATGAAGGTCGTTGGCACCAAGATCCGTTTGTGCTGACAGAAAAGGACGACCGTTGGTATGGCCTTGGCACCTGCGATATGAAAGGCTTTTTTGCGCTGGTATTAGAAGCCGTGAAAGATATGCCACTGCAGCAATTCAAACGGCCGCTGTATATCCTTGCCAGCGCTGATGAAGAAACCACCATGAGTGGCGCGAAGACTTTTGCCGCCAACGCAGCTATCCGTCCGGAGTACGCCATCATTGGCGAACCCACGAGCCTGCGTCCGGTGTATATGCATAAAGGGCATCTGGCACAAGGGATCAGAATTACTGGCCGCAGCGGTCATTCGTCTGACCCAGCCAAGGGACTTAACGCCATCGATATCATGTATCAGGTGATTGGGCAGTTGCTGAAGTTAAAACAGCATCTGGCAGATAACTATCGAGAAAATGCCTTCAGTGTGCCATATCCTACGATGAACTTTGGTCATATTCATGGTGGTGACGCCGCTAACCGTATTTGTGGGTGTTGCGACTTGCATATGGACATCCGCCCCTTGCCCGGCATCGCCATTGCCGATCTGCAGTTGATGACGCAGCAGTACCTGTTACCCATTTCTGAAAAATATCCGGGTGCCATCAGCATCAGCACCTTGTACCCAGGGGCAGAACCCTTTGCCGATACCGCAGATTCTGCCTGGAGCCAACTGGTGGCCAAATTGGCCGGGAACGCACCGGAGGTGGTGAATTATGCTACTGAAGCTCCATATATTCGCAGCATTGGTTGCCATACACTGGTACTCGGACCTGGCAGCATCGATCAGGCACATCAGCCAGATGAATTTATCGATTTGGCGCAGCTAAAGCCGACAATATCACTACTTAAGCAACTGATTTATCACGCTTGTATTGAATAGCATTAACGCAATGTCATCTACACTTCATTGACCTTAATGGCCTCGGCTAGGTATTGTGACGGGTAGGTGCTGAGGCACAGCAACACATTTTTGGGGAAATGGGAGCCACAATGGAACAAACGACAGATATGTATGCCTCACTACGGGCGAACGTCAGTATGTTAGGGCAGATCCTCGGTGAGACGATGCGCGACCACTTAGGGGATTCATTTCTGGAAAAGGTGGAACAGATCCGCCAGTTAGCCAAAAGTTCGCGTAAAGGCGACAGTGCTGCACGTGAGCAGATGTTGCAGCTACTTAATGCATTACCAGATGACGAGTTAGTCCCCGTCGCTAAAGCGTTTAACCAGTTTCTCAATTTGGCGAACATTGCCGAGCAGTTCCATACCATCAGTCGCAATTGTGATGAGCTGGTGTGTGTCCCCGATCCCGTTGAGCTGTTGCTAAGCCGGATGCTCAATGGCCCGATAGATCAGCAGCAGATGCTGGACTGTTTGAAAGCGATGGATATCGACCTGGTGCTGACCGCACATCCGACTGAGATATCGCGACGTACGTTAATCCAGAAATATGCTGCGGTAGTCGATTGCCTGGCAGCGTTGGAAAACGACAAACTCAGCCAACGCGAGACCAAGCAGCTGAATCTGCGGTTACGGCAATTGGTATCGCAGATTTGGCATACCAATGAAATTCGCAGTGAACGCCCGACCCCGGTTGACGAAGCGCGTTGGGGCCTCGCCACCATTGAAGCCTCACTGTGGCAGGCAGTGCCCGATTTTCTAAGACAGCTTAACGATCAGATTGAAGAACGTACGGGTGTGCAATTGCCTATTGATATTGCGCCGGTACGATTTTCCAGCTGGATGGGCGGTGACCGTGACGGCAACCCGTTTGTCACCGCTAAAGTGACCCAGGAAGTGCTCGATCGCAATCGTCACGCGGCGGCCAGATTGCACCTCAAAGATATCGTTGAGCTCCTGGCAGAGCTGTCAATGGAAGATGCCAATGAAGCACTGATGGCCTACACCAACAACAGTCGTGAACCCTACCGCGATGTGCTGCGAGATTTACGGCAAAAGTTGCGAAACACCATCGACTTTCTTAATGCCCGGATTGAAGGACATCAGCCAGAGGTCGATTACAGCACCATTATCTGGCACGAAGACGATTTAAAAACGCCGTTAATGTTGCTGTATCACAGTCTATGCGATTGCGGTATGCGCCTCATTGCCAACGGTTTACTGTTAAATATGCTGCGACGGCTCGCCTGTTTCGGTATTCATATGGTGCGTCTGGATATCCGTCAGGATGCCGCCAGACACGCGGAAGTGTTGGCAGAACTCACCCGTTATCTCGGTATAGGCGATTATGCGCATTGGGGGGAGTCAGAGAAGCAAGCGTTTCTCCTGAAAGAACTGACTAACCGCCGACCTCTGCTTCCTGGCACCTGGCAACCCTCGGACAATGTTGCCGAAGTGCTTGCCACTTGTCGCTTGATTGCCAAACAACCGGCAAGAGCGTTGGGGTCTTATGTGATCTCTATGGCAGGTAAGCCATCCGATGTGCTGGCCGTGTTATTACTGTTGAAAGAAACCGGATGTCCGCACCCGATGCGGGTAGTGCCACTGTTTGAAACCCTAGAAGACCTTAACAATGCTGCCAGCTGTATGACCGCACTGCTCAATCTTGACTGGTACCGAGGCTACACTAAGGGCACCCAAGAGGTGATGATTGGTTACTCGGACTCCGCCAAAGACGCCGGTGTGATGGCGGCGGCCTGGGCGCAGTATCGGGCACAAGAACAGTTAGTCGCGGTATGCCGTAATGCTGGCGTAAAACTTATTCTGTTTCATGGTCGCGGCGGCACCGTTGGCCGCGGTGGTGCACCAGCGCACGATGCCATTCTGTCACAACCGCCAGGTTCCGTTGATGGCCGAATCCGGGTGACGGAACAAGGCGAGATGATCCGTTTCAAATTCGGCCTGCCGAAACAGGCAATACAATCGCTGGCGTTATATACCTCGGCGGTGATGGAAGCGACCTTACTGCCACCGCCGGAGCCCAAACCGGAGTGGCGCGAATGTATGGAGCGCATTGCCTCGGATTCGGTCACCGCCTATCGTAAAGTTGTGCGCGAAGAGCCTGATTTTGTGCCCTATTTCCGCGCGGCAACGCCAGAAATAGAGTTGGGGAAACTGCCCCTTGGTAGCCGTCCGGCCAAGCGACGCGTGGATGGTGGTATTGAGAGCTTACGAGCGATCCCATGGATCTTCGCCTGGTCGCAAAACCGCCTAATGTTGCCTGCATGGCTGGGTGCCGGAGAATCATTGCAAGCCGCCATAGATCGAGGTGAAAAAGTGCTGCTACAAGAAATGGAGCAGCACTGGCCATTTTTCCGCACCCGCATTTCCATGATGGAGATGGTCTATGCCAAAGCCGAACCAAATCTGGCACGCTATTATGAAACCTGCCTGGTACCGGTCGAACTGCACCATCTTGGCGACGAGCTGATAGCCAGACTGCAACTGGGGATGAAGGTGGTGTTGGAACTCACCGATAGCGATACGCTAATGGCGCATACTCCCTGGAATCGTGAGTCGATTAAATTGCGCAATCCGTATATTGACCCGCTTAACTTCCTACAGGCTGAACTATTGGGGCGCACCCGTCGGGAACAGCAAGCATCGGAAACACTGGAATTAGCATTGATGTTAACTATCGCCGGTGTCGCTGCAGGTATGAGGAACACCGGTTGATGAAATTCATCATTTTGCTGCTGGCGATGCTGTATTTGGGTGGTTGTGTCAGCCAATACAGCATCAGTGAACAGCAGGTAACAAATTACCTAAATGACAAGCTTGCCAAGCAGCATCAAGCTAAGGACTCATCGGCATTATCCATGGGATTTCGCAGTGTCACTGTAACATTGGGGAGTAAACCAGGCGTAATGGCGGTGACCGCGTTGGCGGAAATAAAGGTGGCGACACCCATTTTGCCGCTACGCGCCGATCTGCAAGCCGAATTCGAGGCAAAACCTGTTTACGACAAATCGAGTCATAGCATTTTTCTGCGGGATTTGCAGTTAGTCCAATTCAAAGCGACGCCCGCGAAATTGCAAAAACTGTTAGGCAACGTATCACCGCAGTTGGTTGACCTGGCCAGAACACTGCTTGAGAACCAACCAGTGTATGAGTTAAACACCCACAACAGCGTGCAGGCGAAGCTGGCAGAAATGACCCGAGCTATTAAGGTGGAACCTGGAAAGCTGGTATTGGAATTTGAGTAGCCACTATACGCTAACGAGTAGTGACTACTCACTTTGATATTACTTCGGATAGCGCTGAATGAAGGAGTAATCAACAATGACGCCTTCGTTCAGCAACTCTCGGCGTAACATGTCATAAGCTACCGCCGCACTGATACTGCGTACCAATTCGCGTGAACGGCCAGAGAGCAGGATCATCTGGCTGTACACCGCGTTACGGGTAGCCAGCGCTATGGCGACAGTTCCTACGGGCTTTTCCGGCGTACCACCATCGGGTCCGGCAATGCCACTGGTCGCCAAGGCAAAATCACTGTCTAATAGTTCACGGGCTCCACGTGCCATCGCTTCCACCACGGGAATTGAAACCGCACCATAGTCGTCAAGTGTCTGAGGTTTTACGCCTAATACTCGGACCTTGCTCTCATTGGAGTAAGTCACCAGCCCCTGATGCAGATAGGAAGAACTACCCGGGAAAGCCACTAGTTGACTGGTGATCATGCCGCCAGTGCAGGACTCCGCAACGCTGAGACTGAGACCTGACTTAAACAGCCGATGGTGGATCTCTTCTGCCAACGAGGTACGATTTTCCGCAACGACAGCGGTCCCCAGCGCAACCTTCACTTTTGCAGTCACTTCAGCAAGCTGTGCAATCGCCGATGCGCCACGTGCAAAAATCTTGATCTCAATATGCGGCATATATGAACGGTAACCCAGAGTGATACCGTCTGGCATCGCCAGTGGCTCAAGCTTTTCGGCTAAAGAGGATTCTCCGTGACCTATGGTTAGCAATTTTTCGACCGCCACCTCAGAGTGAATATCAAACTCTTGGCGGATAAACGGTAAAAATTGTTCCCGCACCATATGTTTCAATTCAAAAGGTACGCCCGGCGTAAAAAACAGCCATGCTCGATTGAGTTTTACCCGAAAGCCGCAAGCCGTTCCTACCGGATTGTCAACCATGACAGCTGAGGCCGGTAACAGTGCTTGCTTGAGATTGTTGGCAGGCATTGGCCGGTTATTACGAGCAAACCAGTCAGTGATATGCTCGCGCCACACCGGATTTTCCACCAACGGTTCTGCTTTCGCTTTGGCCATCGCTTCAGCCGATAAATCATCGGAAGTGGGACCTAAACCGCCATTGACCAGAATCACGTCAGCATGCAGGCTCCGTTCACGAAACACTGCCACAAGATCTTCTATCCGATCTCCCACCGTGACCCGCCGTTGTACTTCAATGCCATTTTCCATCATCAGATTAGCAAACCAGGCGGCATTGGTGTCCACTATCTGTCCGGAAAGCACCTCTTCACCGGTACAAATCATCTCCAGCTTCATTAAAAACACCCGTTTGTTTTAATGTTGATCCAACGCACACCAGATTACGCTAATTCACTGAAGATGGGTATGCAGAACGAGGATTTGGCGGTGAGTCGTCGCCTATTGAAAGCAAAACGACCCGCATTTTTGCGGGCCGTTCTTAACCAAACTTACTGTATTTCGGGTGCTGGCTGAGGCTCAAGCCCCAGCGAAGCAATAATACCCAACGCCGCCTTACGACCATCAGACATTGCGGTCACCACCAGATCTGCACCGCGCACAATATCGCCACCGGCGAAGATCTTTGGATGACTGGTTTGACACGGGAAACGATTGTTACGAGGAGCGTCAATCAATCCCCAGCGATTACATTTTACTTGTGCTTTTTCCAGCCATGGCATCTGATGCGCACTGAAACCGAAAGCGATGATAAGGGCATCGGCGTCTAAGACAAATTCAGAGCCGGCGACCGCCTGCGGTCGCCGCCGACCGCTACTATCCGCTTCACCGAGTTCGGTGCGGATCAAGCCAATCCCGGTCAGCCGCCCTTTTTTGTCGAGCTGGATAAATTGCGGCTGCACATTAAACTGGAATTCAGCCCCTTCTTCCCGCGAGTTTTTCACCTCTTTCTTAGAGCCCGGCATATTTGCTTCATCGCGACGATAAGCACAGGTGACTTTGGCAGCACCTTGACGCAAAGATGTCCGCAGACAATCCATCGCCGTATCGCCACCACCTAAGACCACGACTTTTTTACCCGCAAGATTCACATAAGGCTCGTCTGCGAGTTCAGGTAATCCCATTTCATGTTTAGTGTTTGCAATTAAAAACGGTAACGCTTCATACACGCCTGGAGCATCTTCATGCTCTAAGCCAGCCTTCATCGACTGGTAAGTACCCGTACCCACAAACACGGCATCGAACTCATCCAGTAGCTGTTGCAGTGAAATATCGCGACCGATTTCGGTATTCAGCCGAAATTCGATGCCCATCCCGCTAAACAGCTCCCGACGATTGATCAGAACATTTTTGTCCAACTTAAACGCAGGGATACCAAAGGTCAGCATACCACCGATTTCCGGGTGTCGATCAAACACCACGGCTTGCACCCCATTACGGCTGAGGATATCTGCACAGCCTAATCCGGCGGGGCCAGCGCCAATAATGGCAACACGTTTACCGGTAGCGACGACATGGCTAAGATTTGGCTTCCAGCCTTTAGACAACGCAGTGTCGGTAATATAACGCTCAACATTACCAATAGTAACTGAACCATATTTATCTTTGAGAGTGCAGGAGCCTTCGCACAGGCGGTCTTGTGGGCATACCCGGCCACAGACTTCCGGTAACGAACTGGTCTTATGCGACAGCTCAACCGCTTCATCTATACGGCCTTGTTTAGCCAGTTCGAGCAGTTTGGGGATGTTGTTATGCAGTGGACAGGTCCATTCACATACGGAACGGTCACTACAACTCAGGCATCGTTCTGCTTGTGCTTTGGTTTGTTCCGCAGAGAACGGCTGATAAGTTTCAACAAAGGTGGTTTTACGCAACTCCAAAGGCGCTTTAATCGCATCCTGGCGCGGACGTTCTGGTAGCGACGCCAATATCGGTGTTAGGCGATGAATATGTGGCAGTCTCAGATCGTAATCAACGCCAGCACTGCGTAATTGCTTTTGACGGCGAAGATTGATTAACGCTGATTCATCAAGAAATTGCAGCGCCTTGGTCGGACAGGCCTGAACACAAGCCGGCCCCTGCTCATTTTCATGGCACAAATCACACTTATGGGCATAGGCTTTGGCTTCGTTGTGGTCGGCAGATTCGTACACCATATTAATCGCGCCGAATGGACAGGCTAAAACACAACTCTTACACCCAATACATTTATCTTGCTGTAACTGCACACTGTTATGATCACGAGTAATAGCGCGTACAGGGCACGCGTTAGCACAAGGTGCATCTTCACAATGACGGCATACCGCAGCAGATATCCGCGATTCCCCACGGACCACTTTTATGCGTGGATTAAATGAGTCAGCACTATCAGGATAACGCCCATTATTGTGCGACAACACACAGGCGACTTCACACGCCCGACAACCAATACAATCCTTGGCACTCGCAATCACAAACCGATTCATCACGCCCCCAACTCAAGCCGATTCCAGCAAATGAAATTCTGCTCCCCAACAAAATTTCAGATGAAATAAGACTACGCGTAGTTTCACATTTGAATATTCTAACCTGCTAAATTGAAGTGAAAACTTGATACCGGACAGGAACTATGCAGTTTTTAGTACTGTGAATAGGAGAAAAGTCACTCATCCGATGACAGAAAATCATTTAAAAAGGCTTATAAGCAGCATAATTGTAATTAAATTACAGATTTATTATAAAATCCGGAATCTTGACTCGTTTAGTGAAAAAATTAAACAAGGCGACAACGCTTAGATAGAACAAATAATGAAGATAAAACGCAAGAGAGGAAAAAGCAAAAGGCCTCGTCGTGAGACGAGGCCTTGCTATTAGTGGCGGGATGGACGGGACTCGAACCCGCGACCCCCGGCGTGACAGGCCGGTATTCTAACCAACTGAACTACCACCCC